>JAFSXE010000039.1 GCA_017444195.1 Oscillospiraceae bacterium | reverse complement strand
TTCGCTTTTCCGGCTTCTTTTCTTTTTTCGGCGATTTCTTCGCTTTCGGCTTTTCGTCAAAGGAAATGGGGATCTTTAGGAAGGCCAGGACGATCCAAAGCCGAAACGTGCGGTCGAGCAGGACCTGCACGCCGAGAGGCAGAAGTGCGAGCGCAAGCAGTACCGCCGCGGCAATGATCCAGCCGATCATTGGGGCGTTTCTCCTTCGGAAGGCGCTTCCGGCTGCTGCGAGGCCAGTTCTTCCATCGTCATTTGATCGGAAGCCTTGATGGAGATCTTCTCGATCTCCGGCAGTTCGTCAAGCGACTGCAACCCGAAGGTACGCAGAAAATCGGGCGTTGTCCGATACTGGATCGGTCTGCCGGGGACGGCAAGCCGCCCGCATTCTTCGATTAAACTTTTCGTTTGCAGCGCGGCAACGGAATAGGCGCTGTCCACGCCGCGAAGCTGCTCGATAAACGCCTTGGTCGTCGGCTGATAGTAGGCGATAATGGTCAAAACTTCGAGCTGTGAAGCGGAAAGACGCGGCGGCTTTCTCGTTTCCAGCACGCGCGCGACGATTTCCGCCTGTTCCGGCGAGGAACACATCTGATAGGCATTTTCGAGTTTTACGATTCGGATACCGCTGCGCTGATAGGAATATTCGTCCATCAGCGATTTGGCGGCGTCGTGAATTTCCGTTTCATCCACTTCCAAAACGTCGGCAATGCGTTTTGCGGCAACCGGCTCGCCGGCGGCGAACAGCACCGCAGTCACGGCGCGTTTGCATTCCTCTCTATCCATGCTGTGCCTCCGTTTCTTCCGCCAAGTCGTCCGGCGTTTCTAAATAGGTTACCGTCGTTTCGCCGTTTTCCTTGCTGCCGATCTGCACGGAATGCAGCCGGCAAAGTTCCAACACGGCAAGAAAGGTTGCCACGATTTCCGAACGCGAACGGCTTCCCTTGAACAGGCTTTTGAATTTCATCACGCCGCGGGCAAGCAGCCGCTTCAGCAGCTCCGCTGCTTTTTTGGTCACGGGGTAGGGATCTTTCGTGACGAGGTGGGAAATGCTTGAAGGAATGCCGGGCATCGGTTTTCCCAAACGGTCGCCGAGATCAGCCATAGCGGCAACAAGATCCTCCGGTGAGTGGCGGTAGCGATAGGCGGTTTGCGGCAGCGGCTCCGGCTGCTTGACGAACAGCCCCAGCCCGATACCGTTGCGCGCTTCCAGAAAAGCAATTTGTTCTTTGATCTGCTCGTAGGCGACTTTTCGCTGCCGCTCTTCGAGCGAACGGATCAGCAGTTCCATTTCGGAGAGTGCTTCCTCCTGCTCCACGGAGGAGAGAAGCATCTTGGTTTTAATATACATCAGATGGGACGCCATTGCAATAAATTCGCTGGCAATTTCCATATCCATGCGCTTCATTTCGTCGAGATAAGCGAGGTACTGTTCCAAGATCGACGAAATGCGGATATCCTGGATTTCGATTTTATTCTTGCTGAGCAGCAGCAGAATGACGTCCAGCGGTCCGTCGAAATCTTCGAGGTTTTCCGCCTTGGAGCGCACAACGCCGTCTAAATGATACCGCGGTTCGTCCATCTCTATACTCCTTACAGAAAAACTTCGTACAGTTTGCCGACGAGAAAATACGCCGCGTCGGCAAGCGCGTCGAACAGTCCGTTGCGCAAAAAGACCAGCGGCGTATCCAACACGCCGGAAAACAGCAGAGCGATCAAAAGAATCGAGCCGTAACGCTCATAGCGCAAGATGCGCAAATACCATGCGTCCGGCAAAAGCGAAAACAGCACTTTCGAGCCGTCGAGCGGCGGAACGGGAAAGAGGTTAAACACCGCAAGTCCGGCGCTGAGCAGCGCAACGAGGTAGAAGTAGGTTCCGACGGACGCGGCAATTTCGTTTTCGGTTGCGTAGCCGATCAGCGAGCAGAGCGCCTGCAAAAGCAGAGCGATGAACGCCAAGACGACGTTTGAGAGCGGACCTGCCAGCGCGACAATCGCCATATCACGCTTGGGATGATGCAATCGCTGCATGCTGACGGGAACGGGCTTTGCCCAGCCGAAGCGGCAAAAAACCATCGCGGCAAGCCCCATCCAGTCGATGTGTGCGAGGGGATTGAGTGTCAGCCGTCCGGCGCGCTTGGCGGTTGCATCGCCGAGCAGATATGCCGCGCGCCCGTGGCAGTATTCGTGAAATACCAAGCAGGGCAGCGCCGCGGCCAGCAGCAACGCGCTTTGGCGCAGCCACGAAAAGTCCAACTGGTGCAGCCATTGAGAAAATGTCAGCAAGCCAAACGCTCCTTAAAAGTACCATTTTAGGCAGTATATCATTTTTTTTGCAATTTGGCAAGAAATTCCCACTTGCAAAACATCGGCAAAGGAATTATAATAATAGAACAAATGTTCGAAAACTAAGGAGGCGGAACGATGACGCAGAAAAACGTGCCGGTGCAGATGATTGCGTATTGCGGCTCGGACGGCGAAATTCGCCCGATTCGGTTCCGCTTTGAGGATGACGCGCATGCAATGCACACGATTTGCGTGGAGGAGATCGTGGATAGCAGAGAGTGCTGCTACGTCGGGCGCGAGGCATTTCGCTTTCTCTGCCATACGGCGGAGGATGATCGGCGGCAGCTGATGGAACTTTCGTATTTTGTCCGCAGTCATACGTGGACGCTTTTGCGGGCGGTGTATTGAGATGGCGGAGAAGTGCATCTTCCATGTGGACGTCAACAGTGCGTTTTTATCGTGGGAAGCGGCGTACCGTATGCAGGTGCTCGGCGACAGCTTTGACTTGCGGACCGTGCCTTCGGTCGTGGCAGGGGAGCGCGTGAGCCGCCACAGCATCATTTTGGCGAAGAGTCTGCCGGCGAAAAAATACGGCATCAAGACCGGCGAGCCGCTGGGCATGGCGCGGGAAAAGTGCCCGGAACTGGTTGTGGTGAAGCCGAACTACGGGCTGTACGTGGATGCTTCCCGGAAACTGATTGCGCTTTTGCGCGAGTTTTCGCCGAAGGTGGATCAGTTTTCCATTGATGAAGCGTGGGTGGATATGACCGGAACAGCGCGGCTCTTCGGTGCGCCGACGCTTGCGGCGAAGACGATGAAGGACCGTATCCGCGACGAGTTGGGTTTTACCGTGAATATCGGCATTTCGGAGAACAAATTGCTGGCAAAGGTTGCCGGTGATTTCGAAAAGCCGGATAAGATCCATACGCTGTATCCCTCGGAGATCCCCGAAAAACTGTGGGTGCTGCCTGTTCGCGACCTGTTTACGGTCGGACGCGCGACGGAGCGCAAACTCCATGAACTCGGTATTCGCACGGTCGGGCAGCTTGCGCATGCTGATCGCGCAATGCTGCGCAAAAAACTGTATAAGCAGGGCGACGTGCTGTGGCACTTTGCCAACGGTCGCTGCGATGACGCGCTGCTTGCGCCGCCGCAGGAAAACAAGGGGTACGGCAATACGATGACGACGCCGTGGAACGTAACGAAGCCGGACGAGGGCAGACAGGTGCTGCTCAGCCTGTGCGAAACGGTGGGTATGCGCCTGCGGCGCGACGGCAAACGCGCGGAACTGATCGCGCTTTCGCTGCGGACGGAGGATTTTCACGACTATTCCAGACAGATGCCGCTGCCCTCGGCGACAAACGGCACGGAAGAACTGTACCGCGCCGCCTGCCGATTATTTGAAGCATCGTGGGATCAAAAGACGCCGCTGCGGCTGCTCGGCGTGCGCGTGGGAAAAGTCACGGCGGATGACTATCGGCAGCAGAGCTTGTTTGACGACGCCGACTTTGCACGGCAGGAAAAGCGCGACGCCGCCGTGGACGAAATTCGCGCCAAATACGGCGAAGACGTGATCCAGCGCGCCGTATTTCTGCGCGGCGGCATTGCGAAAAATATGGCAGGCGGGCTTTCCAAAAATCGGCGTACCGGCGTGACGAAGCCGGTGCCGGAAGAAGGAAAAGAATGAAGCGGCATCCGATTTTTCGGATGCCGCTTTGTGTCAGGATATCGCTGTTTCCGGCACGGCGATTTCGGTCGGGACGCCGTATTCGTCTGCACCTTGAATGGCAACGCCGTGCTCGGCAAGCCATGTGCAGGTACGAAGCGCGTCTTTTGTCGGCTGGAAGTAATAAGAACCATAGTGATTGCCGTCCGGATCGCGGATGGTGAAGATAAGATCGGCAGATATCAGATCGTCGGCTTCATACCCATAGGGTATGGTCAACGCCTCCATTTTGCCGTCGAGAATATCCGGCAGGATGCAGGTTTGGAACAGTTCCGTTGCTTCCTTGCCGCTGAGTTGGATCATGGTTTCATCGGACCAAGGCTCGTCGGGATAGATCTCGCAGGAATAGATCTGCATCGCCAAAAGATCCGACACGTTTCGCCGCTGCAGCAGCGCCGTTTCGCTGTTCATCAGCGATTCCAGAAGATCAAACATCGAATCGTTTTTCTCTGTGACGTAGAGATCATAGGTGCGCATCAGATGATGCCCGTTTTGAAGCTCGTAATCCAGTGAAACGTAGCAGGCGTAGGCGTTTTCGACAGGCACGTTTTCGTCACGCCCTTGAATGATGAGGTTGTGAACGGCAAGTGCCTGAACGATTTCTTCGCGGCTATCAAAATCCGCCGATTCCGCGTAGCAGGCGATATGGACGGATTTCACGTCGTCGGCGTTCGGAATGCGCGTGGAATAGCCGAACACGTCAAAGCGGACGGCGGTCAGCGCAGCGATGAGGATGCAGGCATAGACGAGAAAGCGCTTGCTGTTTTGATCGAATACGCGGAACGACTTTTGCATCAGCATTTCCGCGCCGAACCAGCCGACAAAGCCGCCGATCAGCGCAGGGATCAGCACGGTGAAGTAGGGCGAAAGCCCGAAAAGCCGCCCGTTTTGGAAGTTCACAAAGGCGTAAACAATGAGCGTCAAGATGATGCTGCAGCCGAATGCCATGCACCAGCGGAAGACGGTTTTCAACGGACGCACCGCGACCCAGTCGCCGGCAGTTTCCATTCTGCGGCGGCGGTAGAGCAAGGACGCAAGCACGGTCAGCAGCACGCCGATGGCGGCGTAGATCGCGCTGCCGCCCCAATAGGTGTAGCGGTAGTCAGCGGCAGTGCCAGCTGCATTTTCTACGGCGGTGTAGGCGACGCGGCGCAGGATCTCAACCAGCGGTGAAAGGTAGGTCGGGAATGTCTCAAGCGTGCCGAAGCCGTAGAGAAACAGCGGAAAGACGGCGGTTGCGAGATAGTAGCCGAGCGCAGCGAACTGCAAAACGGCATAGACCGCAGGGACGACCAGCAGCACGCCGGTCAACTGCGCACACAGAACGGCAAAGCCGTAGAAGGTGAGAAGGTGCAGCGTGCTATACCCCAAGAAGGCGAGCAGCGACGCCCAATGCACCACGCCGTACGATGCTTCAACGGCTGCCGTAATCAGCACCGTGATGACGTTTCCGACAAGCAGCGGCGCGAAACCGGCAAGCGTTGCCTGCCAGAACATCGACGTGCGCGTGATCGGCAGCGAGGCGTAAGCGCCGCAGCTTTTATCATTATATAAATGGCTGAAAACGACCATTGCCGCAATCGGCGCGGCAGAAAATGCGATCAGCGGCGAGGCGATAGAGCCGAGCCAATACGTATGCTCGGAAAGCGTTTGCGCGGTGATCGTTTCAAGATAACTCAGCATGCTTGAAAGCGGAAGCGGCAGCGTCAGCAGCCAAACGACAAGATAACCGAGCCACAGCGGCCAAAATCGTGCGATTGTCTTTTTGAAAATTGCGCTGTTAGAGCAAGATGTTTTGCACGTCATATTGCACACCTCCCAATTCTTCCAGGAACAGCGCTTCTAAG
Organism: Oscillospiraceae bacterium; assembly: GCA_017444195.1. Classification (GTDB taxonomy): domain Bacteria; phylum Bacillota; class Clostridia; order Oscillospirales; family Oscillospiraceae; genus RGIG3566. The sequence goes on along the minus strand of JAFSXE010000039.1, from coordinate 2,353 downwards.
TTTTCTCCGCCTTCGACGCGCTTTTCCGCAATCATTTTGCCTTTCTGCATGATGCCGACGTGGTCGCAGATCTCCTCCAGCTCGCGCAGATTGTGCGAGGAAACCAGCACCGTCGTGCCGTAGTCCGCGCTGTCGGCTAAAATCAGCTGCCAAACCTGTCGCCGCATCATCGGATCGAGTCCGTCTACCGGCTCGTCCAGGAAGAGGTAGTCCGCGCGCATGCTCAGCGCAAGACGGAACGCTACCTGCTTTTTCATGCCGCGCGAGAACTTGCGGATCGGACGGCGCTCATCCAGCGCAAAGACTTCGCCGAGTTTCTGCCAGCGTCCAAGGTCAAACTTGGGATAGATGCTGCGATAGAACTTCATCATATCCTGCATCGTTGCCTGCGGAAACGACCAAACTTCATCGGGGATATAGGCGATCCGCGCTTTGACCTCCGGGTTTTCAAAGACCGGCTTGCCGTCGATCAGCGCGTCGCCGCCGTCGGCTTTCAGAATGCCGACAAGGGTTTTGATCGTTGTGGACTTTCCTGCGCCGTTCGCACCGACAAGTCCGTAAATCGCGCCGTCGGGTACGGTCATCGTCAGACCGTCCAGCGCGGTGTGATCGTCAAATCGTTTGACGAGGTTTTTCACTTCAATCATGCTTGTCACCTCCGTTTAGTATCCGGGCGCACAGATCGCTGGGATGTGCGCCTGCTGCAAGTAAGTTTTGAGTGGCAGCGTCAAAGTCGGCAAACAGTTTTTGCCACGCGGCTTTGTCTGCTTTGACGCCCTCGGCGACGAAACTGCCCTTGCCCTGTGCCGAGGTGATCAGCCCCTCTGCTTCCAATTCCCGATAGGCGCGCTGAATGGTGTTGGGATTGACCGTCAGCGAAACGGCAAGTTCGCGCACCGAAGGCAGTTTGCTTCCGGCAGGGAGCTCGCCCTCGGCAACCATGCGCCGCAGACCGGACTTGATCTGCTCATAGATCGGCCGCGGGTCTTTGTAGTTAACGGGAATCATGGCGTTCCTCCTTTCAACTGTATGAACTATGGTAATACAGTTATAACACGCATAATTCTTTGTGTCAAGTATTTTTTTCTTGACACAAGTCATGACGGCGCATATAATATAAATAGTTATTTATGTGTTTATTGAAAAGGGGTGCGCAGATGGAGAAAAAGGAAGACACAATTCAACTGTCGGAAGAACAGATGTATGATATGGCGGAACTGTTCAAAATCTTTGCGGATTCTACACGCATTAAGATCCTTGTTGCGCTGATTCGTTCCGAACGGTGCGTGGGTGAAATTGCAGACGCGCTGACCATTTCGCAGCCGGCAGTTTCCTATCAGCTGCGCATTTTGAAGCAGTCGAAGCTGGTTCGGTCGCGGCGCGAGGGAAAGCAGATTTGGTACGCTTTGGCAGATGATCACGTCAAGACGATTATTCAAATGGCAAAAGAGCATTTGGAGGAGTGAGCGATGGAACGCGAGCAAAAAGAATTATTGAGTCGGATTATTGTTGCGGCGCTGCTGATTGGCGTCTTGCATTTTCTGCCGGTCGGCGGCTGGGTGCAGTTTCTGCTGTACCTCATACCATATTTGATTGTGGGATTCGGCACGCTGAAAGAAGCGGCGGAAGGCATTGCGCACGGCGAAGTGTTTGATGAAAACTTCCTAATGACGGTCGCCACGCTTGGCGCGTTTGCACTCGGCGACTATGCTGAAGCGTGTTTTGTGATGCTGTTTTTTGCTGTGGGCGAGTTGTTTGAAGATTTGGCTACGGATCGCAGCAGGCGCTCCGTTTCGTCGCTGGTTGATCTTCGCCCGGATACGGCGAACGTCGAACGGGACGGGGAAGTGCTTGCCGTTTCGCCGGAGACGGTTGCCGTGGATGAGGTTATTGTGATTAAACCCGGCGAAAAAATTCCGCTGGACGGCGTAATTCTCTCCGGCGCAACGTCGCTCAATACTGCGGTGCTGACGGGTGAAGCGCTGCCGCGTGACGTCAGCGAGGGCGACACGGTGCTTTCCGGCTGCGTCAATCTCTCGGCGGTGATTCGCGTGCGCGTGACCAAGACATATCAGGACAGCACCGTGGCAAGAATACTGGATATGATGGAGCATTGCGCGGAAGGTAAAGCGAAAAGTGAACGGTTTATCACGCGCTTTGCGCGGTGGTATACGCCGGTCGTTGTTTGTGCCGCGTTGGTCATTGCGCTTGTGCCGCCGCTTTTTACTGGTGCGTGGGATCTTTGGCCGAAGCGTGCATTGTCCTTTTTGATCATCTCGTGCCCGTGTGCGCTTGTCGTATCGGTGCCGTTGGCGTTTTTTGCCGGTATCGGCGGCGCGTCGCGCAAGGGCAT
>JAFSXE010000038.1 GCA_017444195.1 Oscillospiraceae bacterium | reverse complement strand
TTGCCGGACAAGTCGTGATCTCGGTACTTTTCGTCCAACGGTTTTCCGTCCGCCAAAACGCCGACCACTTCAAATAGTTTATCGATATCCTTGCCCTGCTTTTTGGCAAGCTTCACATCTTTCTTGAACTGATTGGTAACCCGAATCTCGTATTTCATACGCCGAGCGCCGTCCTTAAATCATCTAAATCCTTATAGCCCTTCGCATTTTTGTCCTTGATAATCGCTCGACCTTCACGAATGGCAGCAGCGGTCGTTTTATTGGGAACGTCCAGCTTCACTTCAAACGGTAGTCCGCCCTGACGAATCGCTTGGCGCAAAAAAATATTCACGGCAGTAGACATCGTAAGTCCCAGACGCTCAAAGAGTTGTTCGGCTGTCGCCTTCACATCGGCATCGGTTCGGATATTCAAATTGGTCTGATTTGCCATAACACTCACCTCCACGATTATTCTATGCAAATTATATCGCATTATGCGCACAATGTCAACAATAACGCAGCAATCTCCGTTTGGAAATTGTAGCATCAACCCGTGAATTTAAAATCGATTTTGAACCCTCCTGCTTATTTCCTATCAAAACATATTTTTCTTTCCAAAAAGATGTCAGCTTTTATTATCTTTCGCTGCAGGACTAATTGCAAAGAACGAGTCGCAAATGTGGCTCGTTCTTTGACAACAGTTTTGACAACAAATCGCGCTTATTTCTGCGCTATTTTACTTTATTCTGCGCGAAGAAGGTGAAAAGCGAAAAACGCCGCAAACCCTTATTTTGCAAGGATTTGCGGCGTTTTTTTCTTGGTGACCCGCCGGAGATTCGAACTCCGGACACCCTGCTTAAAAGGCAGGTGCTCTGCCAACTGAGCTAGCGGGTCATTATTTGGCTGGGGCGGCAGGATTCGAACCTACGAATGACGGAGTCAAAGTCCGCTGTGTTACCGCTTCACCACGCCCCAATGTGATCTAAGCAGGAAAGAATGGGGTGAGTGAAGGGACTCGAACCCTCGATCTTCAGAGCCACAATCTGACGCGTTAACCAACTACGCTACACCCACCGTATTCTTTTCGCGCGTACCTTTCGGCATGCGTCTGGCACGCCAGAAGGGACTCGAACCCCCGACCCACAGCTTAGAAGGCTGTTGCTCTATCCAGCTGAGCTACTGGCGTATATCCATGCCCCCATTGGGACGGGTTTGGAGCGGGTGATGGGAATCGAACCCACGCGACCAGCTTGGAAGGCTGGGGCTCTACCATTGAGCTACACCCGCACGCTTAGCCATAAGATAGTATCACAATCGTTTGCCCGTGTCAAGCGATTTTTGCTTTTTATGCAGAAAAAACGCCGCGCAAGGCGGCGTTTTTTTCTGATACGCAATCAGCGGATAATGTCCGCGTTTTCGGTGCAGACGAAATAGAACCGCTCGTCGGCATCGTTGGCAAGCACCAAAATCTGACCGATACGGCCGAGCACGACTGCGCCCGAAACGTCCAGCGGGCCGGCGGATACGGAAAGCGTTCTTCCGGCATCGAAAAACTCCGGGCAGTCGCAGGGATCGGGATACGGCGGGCAGGCGTTCTGGCAGGGCGGCTGGATGATATTTACCATCAACTGACGCGCCGCGGTGTAGTTCGAATCGATGATAGCCCGCACATCGCCTGCCGGCTCAAACGCGATTGCACGGAGCGAGCAGAGCGACAGGCGGCTGACCTGCAAGCCGGTGTTCGTGCCGCAGGCAAGCGCGTCGTTCAGCGAGGTGATCAGCGCCGGGTTTTCTGTTCCCGAGCCCACCGTCGTCTGCCCAAGCAGATCGTTCAGCGCAGCGACGAAACTCGTGATATCCTCACCGCCTGCGGTGGAAGTGTTGGCGGCAAGCGCGCTCAAAATGGCATTGAAGCAGCCGGCAACCGTCGGCGCAGTCGCCGTGGTGTATGCCGTGCCGGCGACGTCGATGAAGTTGCACGCGCCGGGCGTGAAGCCGCTGAACGTGCCGGCGAGCGTATCGCCGAGGTTGTCATAGGTGTCTGCGGTCGTATCCGGCTGGGCAAGGTTGGTGCCGATCAGCACGCTGTCGGTGACGAAGGCAAACGCGGTAAAATCCAGATACGGACCGAATCCGCCGCGAAGCAGCATCTGCAGCGCCTGAACGAAGCTGTCGCGGCATGCGCAGTTTGTCGCCTGACCGCCGACTGCGCCCTGCACGGCAGGCTGTGTTTGACAGTTACAGGCGGAAACGCCCTGTACGCTGTCGTTGGTGCAATAGTATTCACTCATAACGTTTCACTCCTTGGAGCATACTTGGTATCGTCCATGACCAATTTATGCCGGAGGTGTGAATTTGGTGAAAAATAATCGCGCACCCTCTTTTCTATCAGGTGAAAATATGCTATGATACTCTATATATAATGCGAGACTGTTTCTTTACGGAAAGGAGGGCTGCTACCATGGGCGAACTGCTTGCCGCCGTACATACGACTGACGAACTGCGCTGCGCCGTTTTGGCAGGCGCGGACGCCGTCTGTCTTTACGGCGGAAACGGTGCGTTTTCGTTTGACGCGCTGCGCGAAGCCGTGCGTTTTTGCCGCGTTCGCGGCGTGCCGGTGCGCTACGCGCCGGAAGCGGATAGCGACGATGCGCTTGCCGACGCTGCCGCCGATGCCGCCGCCTGCGGCGTAGACGCGCTTTTGGTCAACAGTCCTGCCGCCGCACGGCTCTGCCGCGCCGTTGCGCCGAAACTGGCGCTGCACGCCTCCGCCGCATTCGGCGTCCGCACCCTTTCCGGTCTGAAATTCTGTGAGGCAATCGGCATTGCGCGCGTTCTGCTGCCGCGTGATATGGACCTTGCCTCTTTCACCGCGCTCAGCCATCAAAGCACGATGAGTTTGGAAGTCGCGCTTTACGCCGACGGCTGCGCCGACGCCGACGGCACGTGTCTGCTCACCGCGTCGTCGCATAGCGCCGCGTGTCCGCGCCCCTGCGCCAAGGCGTACAGTTTCGGCAAGCGCGGCGACGATCATCTTTTGGAAGCGCCGCCGGTGCGGCGCATTGCCGAGGCGCACAACTGGATTGTCTGCGGCGCTGCCGCCGTGGCTGTTAATGCCGGTGCGTATACCGCCGACGCCGTTGCGCTGACAAAAACCGTTCTTTCCGACGGCGGCTGCACCGCGAAAACCGCCGAGAAAATTGCCGCCGTCTTTGCCGCGCCGCCCAAAATGGCACGGCCGGAGGAGACGCCGCGCGTTGCCGTTCGCTTCGCGCTGCTCGCGCTGAAAGATCAGCCGACACGCCTTGCGGCGATCGACGACGTCGGCAACAAAGCCATTGTGAGCGGTGAAGCGCCGACGCCGTCGGACTTCGCGCCGAGCAAGCCGCATTGGCAGAGTATTCTTGCGCAAACGGACGGCACGCCGTACCGTATGCAGTCGCTGCAGGCGTCCGTGACCGAGGGTTATGACGTTCCCGACGCCGTGCTTCGCTCGCTGCGGCGCGCCGCGCTGACACAGTTGACGGCGATCCGCGGCAGGATTGCCGACTGTCAGCCGTCGCCTGCGCCGATCCGCACCTGCCCCGATATACCGAAAACCGCGCCGGTGTGGACGGTTTCGGTGCAGAGCAAGTTGCAGATCACGCCGGAGCTGTTGGCGTTAAAGCCTGCCGTTCTGTACGTTCCGCTGCGCGAATTCGGCAAAAACGCCGCGTGGATCGACGACGTGCCGCGTGAGACAACGCTTTGCGCCGTCTGTCCTCGGCTGCTGCCGGATGCGGATTATGCCGCGATCGAGCAGCTTTTGAAGTCCGTTTACGCGCGCGGCGTTCGCCAGGCGCTCTGCAGCGATTACGGTCAGATCGGGCTGCTGAAACGGCTGGGCTTTGCGATTCGCTGGGACGCAATGCACGGCGTAAAAACCGACAGCGACGCATTCTTTTGGTCGGACGCCGGTTTTCTTTCCGCAACCTGCGCCATGACGCTTTCGCTCGGACAGATCCAAAAGCTCGCCAAGCCGCTGCCGATGGAAGCGGTCGTCTACGGCAGGCTGCCGCTGCTGCTTACGAACGATTGCCTGATCCGCGAGCGCAGCGGCGTCTGTGCCTGCGACGGCGCAACCGTGAAACTGATTGACCGCGACGGCAGCGAATTTCCGCTGATGGCGGAAAACGGCGCGTGCCGCAACCTCGTTCTCAGCGGCAGAAAACTCTATCTATTGGACAAGCAGCCGGAACTCGAAAGGCTCGGTCTGTGGGCAGTGCGGCTGCAATTCACCACCGAGCATCCCGGCGAGGTGGATATTCTTCTTCGAAAACTCCGGCGCAGCGCGCCGTTCGACGCGGTCACCTGCACCCGCGGCTTTTATCCGCGCGGCGTCGCCGCGCCTGTGTAAAGGAGCGTGTCGTATGGCAATCATTTTAGCATCCGCCTCGCCGCGCCGTCAGCAGCTGCTGCGGCAGATGGGGCTGACGTTTTCCGTGAAGATCGCGGACATTGAGGAAACGATTTCTCCGCGCGATTTGCCGCGTGAAACCGTGCAGCGGCTTTCCGCGCAAAAGGCGGCTGCCGTCGCCGCGCAATGTGACGCGCACGACGTGATCATTGCCGCCGATACCATCGTCGTACTCGATGAGAAAATCCTCGGCAAGCCGAAAGACGCAGCGGACGCAAAACGAACGCTGCGGATGCTTTCCGGCAGATCGCACCACGTGCTGACGGCGTTCACCGTGGCGCAGGGCGAGCGAACCTACACCGGCATTGATGACAGCGCCGTACAGTTCCGCGAACTTACCGACGGCGAGATCGACGACTACGTTGCCACCGGCGAGCCGCTGGACAAAGCGGGCTCCTACGGCGTGCAGGGCGAAGGCGGTCGGCTGATCGAAGCGATCCACGGCGATTATTATAACGTGATGGGACTTCCCATCGGACATTTGGCGTCAATCCTTCATCGATTTGGCGTTCACATTACGGGAGAGAATAACTGATGGGCAAAAAGTTTCTGACGAAAAAAGTCAAGAATCTCCTCATTGCCGGTCTGTGTCTGACCGTGCTCGTCACGCTGATCACGGCGCTGGCGCAGGGCGTGACGCTCGGCGGCAACCTTGTCGGCACGCTGCTCAGTCCGTTCCGCGCAGGCCTGGCGGCGGTAGATCGCGGCGCGGAGGCGGTCTACGGCTATCTGTTCCGCTACGATTCGCTCAAAGCGGAAAACGAGGCGCTGAAAAAGCAGCTTGCCGAAGCCGAAACCGCTTCGCTGACGGCGGAGCGCTATGAGCGCGAGATCCGACGGCTGGAGAACCTTTTGGAATTAAAGCAGGAGCATCGCTCCTATCAACTTGCTTCGGCGAACGTCATTTCCTGGAGTACGTCGGTCTGGCAGCAGACGCTGACGATCGACCGCGGCACACGCGACGGCTTGCAGGAAGGGCTCTGCGCCGTCACCGATACCGGTTACGTTGTGGGCGTGATCACCGAATGCGGCGCGAACTGGTCCACGATCGCCACCGTTTTTGACGAAGGACAGGCGATTGCCGCCGCGCTCGCGGATAACGGCGCGACCGGCGTGGTGCAATGCGTGCAGCTCGTCGGCGGCGCGAAGCAGTTGGAACTGGATTATCTGCCGGTCGATACGGAAGTGCCCGACGGCGGCGCCGTTGTGACCTCCGGCTCGATCTACTATCCGGGTGGGCTGATGATCGGCAAGGTCGTTTCGTCGCAGGCGGATGCCGGCGGCGTTTGGCGATATGCCGTATTGGAAACGCCGGTGGAAGCCGGACAGTTGGAACAGGTCTTCATTTTATTGGATCAAGGATAATGCGCAAAAGGGGGCATCGCCATGAAACCGCGGCAGAAAAAATCGCTGATGTGGCTGTACTATGCCCTTTTGACGCTGCTTTGCTCGCTTTTGGAAACCGCCGTCTTTTCGCGGCTGCCGATCTTCGGCGTGCGGATTGTGCTGATCCCGTCGCTCGTTGCGCTGGTCGGCGCGTGCCGCGGCGCTGACGAAGGCGGCGCATTCGGACTGCTTGCAGGATTGTTCTGGGCGTCTTCGGGCGTCGGCAGTCCGGCGGTCATTCTGCTTCTGACGGCTGCCGGCTGCTTTGGCGGCTATCTCTGCGACGCGCTGCTCACGCGGCGGCTTTTATCCGCGCTGATCGCTTCCGCGATTGCGCTTCTCGGCACGCTCGTGCTTGCCGCAATGCTGCATGCCTATCTTCACGGCGGCTCGGGGCGCGTGATTTTTGCGGCGATCCTGCAAGCGATTTTCTCGCTGCCCGCGGCGGCGGCATTGTATTTCCCCGTTCAGGCAATCGGAAAGGTGGGTGGATAAATGGACAGACTGGCTCGCAAACGCATTGCGATCATACTTTCGGCGTTCGCGCTGATTGTCGGACTGTTTGCTTTCCGCCTGCTCCGTCTCAGCGGCGGAACGACCGAAACGGAAGTCGCCAACGCCCGTGACACGCTGACGTATCAAACCGTCGCCGTGGCGGCACGCGGCGAAATCTTCGACCGCAACGGCAAACTGCTCGTTACAAACCGTCCGAGCTACGACGTCGCGGTGATCAACTTCGTCTTTTACGGCGGCAGCGACCCGAACGGCACGCTGCGCGAACTTTCCGAACTTTTTGCGGAAAACAACGTGCCGGTCATCGACCATCTGCCGCTTTCCAAAACCGCGCCGTTTATTCTGACAGACGACCAATCGGAAGCGTGGATGAATTATTATCACAGTTTTCTCACCGAGCGCGGTTGGGACAGCGAGATCTCCGCAACGACGCTGATGCAGCTGCTGCGCAAGCGGTATCATATCCCCGAATCATGGGACGACACAACGGCGCGCGCCGTTATCGGCGCACGGTACGAACTCGATCTGCGTTCGTTCGCGCCGGTGGACAACTACATCATGGCGAAGGATATCCCCGTCACGCTCGCGGCAACGATCCGCGAAAAGAGTTATTGCGGCGTCAGCGTGGAAGTCGGTGCGGTGCGCGAATACGCCTCGCCCTATGCCGCGCACATTCTCGGTCACACGGGACTTATGGACGCCGAGGAGTGGGCAACGTACAAAGACGTCGGCTACGCGATGAATGCGCAAGTCGGCAAAGACGGCGTGGAAAAGGCGTTTGAGCCCTACCTGCACGGACAGGACGGCACGCAGCTTACCACCGTCATGCGCACAAGCGGCGCAAAACTGTCCTCCGAGTTCGGCGAAGCGCCGATTGCCGGCAACCACGTCTATCTTTCGATCGACCTGGATCTGCAAAAAGCGGCGGAGGATGCGTTGGAAGCAACGATTCTCGACCTGCGCGAAAACGGCACCGGACGGCACAAAGAAGGCAAGGACGCACAGGGCGGCGCCGTTGTCGCGCTCGACTGCAAAACGGGAGAAACGCTTGTCAGCGCAAGTTATCCCACGTTCCGTCTGGACAACTACGCCGAGATGCAGACCGCGGAAAACAGCCCTCTGTGGAACCGTGCGCTGCTTGCCGCCTACGCGCCCGGCTCGGTCTATAAGCCGGTTACGGCGATTGCGGCGATCGACCGCGGCGGCATTGGCCGCTACCGCACGATTTTTGACGCCGGCAAATACACGTACTACGAAAACCAGGGCTACGTCTGCTTCTGCCATATCTATACTTCGCAGGGCATCACGCACGGCACGATCAACATGATGCAGGCGCTCTCCGTTTCCTGCAACTACTATTTCTACGAAGTCGGACGCGAAGTGGGCATCGGCGCGATCGACGACGTTGCCGCATCGCTCGGTTTGGGCGAGCCGACGGGCATCGAACTGCCCGAGGCGATCAACACACGGCGCGCCAATCCCGAAACGAAAAAAGACCTCTACGAAGAGGGGCACAACGACTGGTACGGTGCGGATACGCTGCAGGCGTCCATCGGACAGAGCGACAACCTGTTCACGCCGATGCAGCTTGCGCAGTATTGCGCAACGCTTGCCAACGGCGGCAAGCGCATGAAAACCACGCTGCTCAGCCATGTGGAATCCTGGGATCACAGCAGCGTTTTGGAAACGAATACGCCCGTCGTCCTCAGTGAAACCGAACTTTCCGACGACGCAATAGACTGCATCCGAGAAGGCATGGTCATGTCTGCAACGGAAGGCACCGCCGCGACGTTCCTTGCCGACGCGCCCTACTCCGTCGCTGCGAAAACCGGCACGGCACAGCACGGCTCCGGTGGCTCGGATAACGCATCGTTTATCTGCTTTGCGCCGGTGGATGATCCGCAGATCGCCATCTGCGTTTTCGTGGAAAAAGGCGCGCAGGGCGGCAATCTCGGGCGCGTGGCGCGCGCCATTTTGGACGAATACTTTGACGTAAACGAAACCGAATAAAGAGGAAACCACTATGACCGATCTTTCTCACATCCGCAACTTTTCCATCATTGCGCATATCGATCACGGTAAGAGTACGCTTGCCGACCGTCTGCTGGAAGAATGCAACACGATCGACCTGCGCGAAATGGAAGATCAAATTCTCGACTCCATGGAACTGGAACGCGAGCGCGGCATCACGATCAAAGCGCGAGCCGTCAAACTGGACTATACCGCCGATAACGGCGAAAACTACGTGCTCAACCTCATCGACACGCCGGGTCACGTGGACTTCAACTATGAGGTTTCGCGTTCGCTCGCCGCGTGCGAAGGCGCGATTCTCGTCGTGGACGCCTCGCAGGGTGTGGAAGCGCAGACGCTCGCCAACACTTACCTTGCCATCGACGCAGGGCTGGAAGTGCTGCCGGTCATCAACAAGGTCGATCTGCCGGCGGCGCGTCCGCTGGAAACGAAGCAGGAGATTGAGGACGTGATCGGACTGCCGGCGCTGGACGCGCCGGAAATCTCCGCGAAAAACGGCATCAACATCCACGCGGTGCTGGAAGAAATCGTCAAGGGCGTACCTGCGCCGCAGGGCGACCGCAATGCGCCGCTGCAGGCGCTGATCTTCGACAGCCAGTACGATTCCTACCGCGGCGTCGTCGTCTACCTGCGCGTGAAAAACGGCACGGTGCGCGTCGGACAGGATATCAAAATGATGGCGACCGGCGCGGTCTATAAGGTCGTGGACGTGGGCGTACTCAGTCCGAAGGGCATGATCCCCTGCAATGAACTGGGCGCAGGCGAGGTCGGATACCTGACCGCCTCGATCAAGACCGTTTCCGATACGCGCGTGGGCGACACCGTGACCGACGCGGAAAACCCCGCCGCCGAGGCGCTGCCCGGCTACAAGGCGGTGCAGCCGATGGTCTTCGCCGGCATCTACCCTGCCGACGGCAGCAAATACGGCGACTTACGCGACGCGCTGGAAAAACTCCAACTCAACGACGCTTCCATGACCTACGTGCAGGAAAACTCCATTGCGCTCGGCTTCGGCTTCCGCTGCGGCTTCTTGGGACTGTTGCAC
>JAFSXE010000037.1 GCA_017444195.1 Oscillospiraceae bacterium | reverse complement strand
TCGACTCCGCCGACGTTTGGGCGTCGCCGGAAAACTTCCTGCTCGATGAGAAAAACCTGCCCAAGGCGGTAGCGGGCGTGCCGCCTGACTATTTCAGCGAAGATGGGCAGCTTTGGGGCAATCCCCTCTACGACTGGGACGCGATGCGGCACGACGGCTTCGGCTGGTGGATCCGCCGCATCGACGCCGCCGCGAAATGCTATGACGCGATCCGCATTGACCATTTTCGCGCCTTCGCAAGTTATTGGGCCGTACCTGCCGATGCGGAAAGCGCGAAACGCGGCAAGTGGATGACCGGTCCGGGCATGAGCCTTATCGGCGTGCTGACCGGATGGTTTCCGCAGCTTCGGTTTTTGGCGGAGGATCTCGGCGTGCTGACCGACGACGTGCGGACGCTGCTGCAAGATTCCAAACTGCCGGGCATGAAGGTCTTGCAGTTCGCCTTTGACGATACGGAAAAAAGCGACTACCTGCCGCACAATCACGTGCAAAACTGCGCCTGCTATACCGGCACGCACGATAACGAGCCGCTGGCGGCATGGGCGGCAGGCGCGTCGAAAAAAGAGGCGGCGTTCGCCTGCGAATACCTGGGCTGCAAGCGGCGCGAAGAATTGCCGGAAGCCATGCTCCGCGCCGGCATGCAAAGCACGGCAGGGCTGTTCATTGCGCAGATGCAGGACTTTTTGGGACTCGGCGCGGAGAGCCGCGTCAACACGCCCGGCGTTGCCTCGGGCAACTGGCAATGGCGCATGACAAAAGGCGCGGCAACCAAAACGCTGGCAAAAACAATGGCGCGGATGGCAAAAATCTACGGACGCGCCGCCGAAACGGAGGAAGAATAAATGGTCAAGCACGTTATTCTTTGGACGCTCAAAGACAGCTTTTCGAGTGAGGAAAAGAAAGCAATCAAGCAAGGCATCAAGCAGGGTTTGGAAGGACTGAAAGGCGTCGTTCCGGGTCTGACGGAAATCCGCGTTTTCACCGATCCGCTGCCAACGTCCAACTGCGACGTGATGCTCGATTCGACGCTGGAGAGTTTCGATGCGCTGAAGGGCTACGCCGTTCATCCGGCGCACGTCGCCGTTGCGGACGGCAAAGTGCGGCCCTATACCGCCTCCCGCGTCTGTATGGATTTTGAAGTGTAAGAAGAACGACGGAGCAAGGGCGCACTCACTTAGGGAGGGAGTAGGTTTTGAACCGCTCTTTTCCGCCCGTACTGCATTAAAAAATGAGGTAATCCGACAGGATTACCTCATTTTTGTGCTTTGTCCGGACGAAAAATTGCGGGTTCAAAACTGCTTCGCACCGCAAAGTCGAAGATTTTTGTGCGAGGCAAGGCAGAAAAGTAGGCAATCCTGTCGGATTGCCTACTTTGATAACGATGCATTCGTGCAAAAAGATTGGCTTTGCGGCTGCTTCATCCCTAAGTGAGGGCGCCCAACGCTCCGTCGTTCTTCTTATCCCAGCGCAACGTCGAGCGCCATCATCACCGTGAATCCGAGTGCAAAAAAGAGCGCGCCGCCGCGCCCCTCCGCCGCCTCCGGCTGCAGCTCGTCGGCAACGACGTAGATCATCGCGCCTGCCGCAAACGAGAGAAAATACGGCATTGCCGGAACGATCAGCCGCGCAGCGCAGAGCGTCAGCACGGCTGCGATCGGCTCGACTGCGCCGGAAAGCGTACCGTACCAAAACGAAAGCCGCGCCCCCCTTCCCTCCGCGCGAAGCGGCATGGAAATAATCGCACCCTCGGGAAAGTTTTGCACAGCGATGCCGAGCGCCAGCGCAAAAGCGGCATAGGCGCCGATCTCCGCGCCGGCAAGCAGCGCGGCGTAGGCAACGCCGACCGCCATACCCTCCGGGATATTGTGCAGCGTAACCGCCAGAGCAAGCATTTTCGTTTTGCCTCGATTTTGCAAACCCGGTATCAGTCTGCCGATTGCAGCAAGAAACAACACGCCGACCCAAAAGCCAAGCACCGACGGCATAAATGCCCACGCGCCGTACCGTTCGGATAAGTCGATCGCCGGCAGGAGCAGACTCCAAACCGACGCTGCCGTCATCACGCCGGCGGCAAAGCCGGCGAGCGCACGCTGCACACCGAGATCAATCTGCTTTTTCATAAAAAACACACACGCCGCACCGAGCGTTGTG
>JAFSXE010000036.1 GCA_017444195.1 Oscillospiraceae bacterium | reverse complement strand
GGTCGGCGCCCCTTACCTAAAATAAAATAACCCTTGATCGTCGGCCTTCTTTACGACCTTTTCTGACGATCAAGGGTTATTTTATGGAATTGTTGATATCTAACATCTTGGTTACCTCTCGTTTCTACGGTTTCGTATCTCGGCACCGTTCCGTTCGCCTTCCGCAAGTACGTCCCTGTATCGCCGCATCTTTTACCGGCTTGTCCTAACGTGGACCACGCTGCGTACTTCCTGCTCCATGAGCTTTCGGTGTGCCGCTTCCCGTGCTGACCTTTCACGGGGGAGGATTACGTGTACATTGGAATCATCCTTTCTGTCTATACTATACCCCCGCCCCACCCGAAAAACAAGAGCAATAGTAAACGAAGAAAAAAGCGCCAATTTGTTCAAACCACACAAAAACAAGAAAGACAGCCGTCGTATTTTGTCTAAAAACACGGGGCGTTTTCCCAAAATTGTGGATAACTTTCCGTTAGAGCGGCTCCCCTGTGTAAGGGAGCAACCGTAGGGGCGATTATCAATCGCCCGCGGGCTCTGCCTTGTGCCATGTCGGGCGGCGAATAATATTTGCCCCCTACGAACACACCGCCGTCCACACCGTAGGGAACGCTTTGATGCGTTCCGTTTTTGGAAGGGATAAATCCCTTCCCTACAAACGCGCCTTGAAACGCAAACGCAGCGGCGCTCAGTTGCGCCGCTGCGACAATCTACGGTATGATCGTTTCGGCGCCGTCACCGATGAAGCGGTTGCGCAAATCGGCATCGGAAATCGAGTCCTGCACCGAATAGGCGTGCGTTTCAAAGTTGCGGCAGGTCGCCTTGGAAAGCCCCTGCGCACGGCATTCGTCCAAAATCAGCACCGCTGTGTCCTCGATCGCGGCAAGTTTGCCTTCGATCTCCGCCTCGGAATTGCCCAGTTCGGTCAGCGCGGCAAGTCCGTCCGCAAGGTCGCCGAGTTTCGGCAGATCGCGCATGGCGCGGTACGCCCACTTGTAAAACGGCGCATACTGCCCGTTCAGCAGAAACACCGCCGAGATCGCGTGCTGCACGAAAGACGCTATCGCCATCTGCGCCGCGCCGGTTTCGCCGCGCCGTGCGCAGCGTTCGAAGTTATACTGCCCGGACTGCGCCATAAAGAACAGATGCGCCGCCAGTTTCTTGCGGCGGATATCTTCCGGATAGCCCTGCAAAAGCACGTTCCGCACGGCGGAAAACGCGCCGAGCTCGTCGCGCCACACCTCGCCGTTGGACGCGGTGCGGAGCATTGCGGACGGCGTATAGAGCCAGCGCTCGACGGTATCGGGCGCGGTCGGCGCGCCGAGGAACTTTTCATAGAATTCGCCGATTTTTAGCACGCCGCGGCGGTTGCCGCCGACTGGCGACATCATCGGGCGCTTCACGCCCTCAAACTCCTTGGGAAGTTTGGCGTAGGCACGTTCCAGCCGGAAGCCGAAGTCGCGCTCGTCCTCGTCGGTCAGCCACAGGCAGAAGCCCGGCTCAAAATCGTGATCGCGCGAAATTGCATCGTCATAGCCGAGGCACTCCGAACCCTCGCCGCAAAGACCGACGGCAATGCGCGGAAGCACGTCCGCAAACTGCTCGCGCAGCATCGGCTCACCGTACTGCTCATAATACTTTTTGGAAAGTTCAAGCCCTTGCATACCACGCCTCCGCCATGTTTTTCAATTCTTTCCCCTTGGACGCAAAACCGAAATCGGTGAACGACGGCGCGCATTTGCTGCGCACGTAGGCGCAGTAGCCGCTCTCCTTCAAATCCGGATCGGTGAGCAGATCCCACGCCGCGTCCATACAGGCGACGGCTTCCTCTTCCCTGCCGCACGCGCTGTAGACCTCCGCCAGATTGACGAAACTGATCGCCGAATCCAAGCCGCCGTCCTCTTTTTCCTGCAGGATGGCGATCGCGCGCTGATAGGCGCGCTCGGCTTCCCCGTAACGTCCCAAATCCGCGAGCGCCAGCGCATAGTTGTTCCAAAAGCCGGCAAAGCGCGTATCGTCGGGCGCAAGATGCTTCTCGTAGACCGCCAGCGCCTTTTCATAGATCGGCAGCGCGCCTGCCGCGTCGCCGAACGCCTTTTGCGTCGTGGCGGCGTTGAGGAAAATCGTCGCCGCCGACGGTGAATCGGCAATTCCCAGTTCGTCGATCAGCGCAAGACCGCGCGCGACCGACTCCAACGCCGGCTCGCGCTCCCGCGTCTTGCGGTAGTAGCCCATCTGCTCGCTGCAAATGGAAAGTTCGCCGCGCAAGTCGCCAAGTGCGACTGCCTCGCCGCGCCAATAGCGCAAAAGTTCCCCTGCCGCCGCCATATCATTTTTGGAAAAATACCCTTCCAGTTTGTCGATCACGCGGCCTACGTCGATCTTTTCGTTGGACTGCTTCACGCAGGATGCGCAGCCGAACTGCACGCCGCTTTGCTCTTCCATACCGTAGTCCTTTCTTCAAAAAAGGCAGTCCGTTAGGACTGCCTTTTTTGAACTTAAAATCAATAAACCTGCTTAAATCCCGGGTTTTCGGGCGGCAGATAATCGCCGAAGTAATGCGAGAAGTCCATGCCCAGATGATCGCAAAGTTCCTTGACCTCGCGCATCGTGTTATCGTTGACGGGAATACCCTCTTCGCGGATGCGCTTTTCGGCAAGCACTTCTTTCTCGCCGTGGGTATAGATGCGATCCTGACCCTCTGCCTTGGGCGACTCGCGCAGCGTCTGCAGGTAGTCGGACAGGTGCTGCTTGATCGCCTCGGCGTCGCCGAAGATCTTCGGATCGATGGCAACGAAGCAGTGGCAGATGCCGCCGGCATTCGCGCCGCCGGTTGCGTTCGACGTGGTGCCGAGCGACAGAATGGCAGAGAAGATCTCGCAGATCATCGCATTGCCGTAGCCTTTATGGCTGCCGAGTTTCTCGGTGCTGCCGCCGAGCGGCATGATACCGCCGCCGGCGTGGGCGTTGATGTTGCCGAGCACGTCCGCAGCGTCGGTGGATGGCTTGCCGTCCTTATCGAGCGCCCAGCCCTCAGGCAAGGGCTTGCCCATCTTGTTGTAGACTTCCAGTTTGCCGCGCGTGACGACGGTCGTTGCCGCGTCAAAGAAGAAATCGTACGGCTCTGCCGGCATGGCGACGGCAATCGGGTTCGTGCCGAGCATGGCTTTCTTGCCGAACGTCGGCACCATGATCGCTTCGGTGTTCGTGCAGGAAATGCCGATGAGCCCTTCGTTGCAGGCGAGTTTGGCATAATAGCCGGCAATGCCGTAGTGGTTGGAATTGCGCGTGGTGACGATGCCGATGCCGGCGGTTTTCGCCTTTTCGATGGCTTTCGTCATGGCGAAGTGGGAAATGACCTGCCCCATGCCGCCGTTGCCGTCCACGACGGCGGAAACCGGCGTCTCAAAGACGATCTCCGGCTTTCTGTCCACGTGGATCTTGCCGCTCTTGATGCCCTTGAAGTAGCGGTACATCCGCTGCATACCGTGGCTTTCGATGCCGTAAAGGTCGCTCATCAAAAGAACATCCGTGATGATCTTCGCTTCCTCGGCGGTAAAGCCGAACTTCACAAATGCGTCGTTGCAAAGTTCATTGAGTGTTTCGTACTTCCAATGCTGATAACCCATTGTTACCCCTCCATAGTTTTTAATGGGTTTATCATATCACGCTTCGCGCAGACTGTCAATGTATCGGCACGCTGCCAGCGCCGCCACCGCGCCGTCTGCAACGGCGGTCGTAAGCTGCCGCACGGATTTTGCACGGCAGTCGCCGGCGCAGTAGATGCCCTCGGTCTTGGTGCGGCAGTCCTCGCCGGAAGCGAAGTAGCCGAACTTGTCCAACTCCGTGAGATCGGCAAACGCCTCATTTTCGGGAATCAAGCCGATTGCCACGAACAGGCCGTCACAGGCAAGTTCGCTTTTTGCGCCGTCCGCGGTGCGGCAAAGCTTCAATCCCTTCAGTTCGCCGCCCTCGGTGAGAAAGCCCTCGACCGTCGTGCCGACGATCGCGGAAACGTTCTCGCGCTTGAGCAGTCCTTCGACGAGCCGACGCTCGCCGGTAAAGTCATCGAGGTTCTGCACCAGCACGACAGACTCGCACACGTCCGCCAGCAGCGTGGCTTCCTGCAGGGCGGAGTTGCCGCCGCCGATCACGGCGACGCGCTTGCCGCGGTAGAAGTCGCCGTCGCAGACGGCGCAGAAGGAAAGCCCGTTGCCGACAAGTTCATATTCGCCCTCAACGCCGAGCATACGGTGCTTCACGCCCGTTGCCAGCACGACGGCTTTGCCTTCGAACTCGCCGCACTCGGTCACGACGACCTTTTTGCCGCCTTCGTCGCGGATCGCGGTCACGGTGTCGGTCTCGACCTCCGCACCCTGCGCCAGCACCTGGTCGAGGAACTTATCGGCAAACTCGTTGCCGCTCATCTGCTTCGTGCCGGGGTAGTTTTCCACCTTCGGCGAATAGGTGATCTGTCCGCCAAAACCGGCCTTTTCGATCACCAGCGCAGTCTTGTTGTTGCGCAGCGCGTAGAGCGCCGCCGTCAGTCCGGCGGGACCTCCGCCGACGATAATCACGTCATACATTTTTACCCCTCCGAAAAGACAAGGGCGCATCCGCGCCCTGTCTTTTTATTCAGTATTTAGCCGCGGTCGGCAAGGAACTTCTTGATCTCCGGCACGCCGTAGAACTTTTCGAAGTTTTCGCCGTCGGTCAGCACCAGCGTCGGCGCACCCTTGACGCCGTACTTGTTCACCAGTTCGACGTTCTCCTCGGCGATCAGTTTCTCAAACGGGAAGCCCGCCTTATCGAGCATCGCTTCGGCAACACGGCAGTTCGGGCAGGTCGTCCGCGCGAACAGAATCGCCTTGGCGTCGGCGGCGGCAGGCGCCGCGCCGCACTCGCACGCTTCCGCCTGCGGCGCGTTCAAGGGGCCGGTGTGCTTCAGATGGGAATTGCCGATATCGTAGACCTTGCGGTCCTTGAACTCCTGGCTCTTGCCGTCGTTCCAGTTCTGCACCGGACGGTAGTAGCCGGTGATACGGCTGTAGACTTCGGTCTTTTCGCCGCAATGCGGGCAGGTGTACTGCTCGCCGGTCAGATAGCCGTGGTTCTTGCAGACGGAATACGTCGGCGACATCGTGTAATACGGCAGTTTGTAGTTCTCCGCGATCTTGCGGACGAGATTTGCCGCCGCCTTCCAGTCGGGCAGCTTCTCGCCGAGGAATGCATGGAACACGGTGCCGGAGGTGTAGAGCGTCTGCAATTCGTCCTGGATATCCAGCGCGGAGAACACGTCCTCGGTATAGCCGACGGGCAGGTGCGAGGAGTTCGTATAGTACGGCGTGCCGTTTTCGTTCGCGGTGATGATATCCGGGAACTGCTTTTTATCGTGCTTCGCCATGCGGTAGGTCGTGCTTTCCGCCGGCGTGGCTTCGAGGTTGTACAGGTCGCCGTACTGCTCCTGGTAGTCGCTCAGGCGCTC
>JAFSXE010000035.1 GCA_017444195.1 Oscillospiraceae bacterium | reverse complement strand
TCTATCTTTATGGCGACGTGGCGGTTTACCGCAACTATCTCAATGCATTTCGGCTGATCGGGGCGGACTGCGCGTTTCTCTCCGCGCCGAAGTTGCCGCAGGGAAGCGGCGCGCTGCTGCTGCCGGGCGGTGGAGACGTGCATCCGGCATGCTACGGGCAGGGAATATGCTGCGCGCGAAACATTGACGCCGAACGCGATGCGGCGGAGTTGCGGCTCGTTCAGCAGGCGGTCGGGCGCGGTTGGCCGATTTTCGGCATTTGCCGCGGAATGCAGGTGCTGAACGTTGCCTTAGGCGGCACGCTTTTGCAGGATATCGACGGTCACGACGCGCAAAACGGACGCGACGGATGCCACATGGTTACGACGGACGACGCGGTGCTCACCGCGCTTTACGGCGCGGTATTTACCGTTCCGAGCGCACATCATCAGGCGGTATCGCGTCTCGGCGACGGCTTTCTGCCGATAGCGGCTGCACCCGATGGCGTGGTGGAGGCGATGCGGCATCGAACGCTGCCGATCATGGCGGTGCAATGGCACCCGGAACGCGCCTGCGGCGCGTTTGCCGCACCCCATCTTGCCGACGGCGCACGGCTGCTGCGATATTGGGCGGAGCAATAAGAAATCGGAGGCTGGTCATGGACCAACCTCCGATTGATTTTATTCGGATTCTTTTTCCTGTTCGGGTTTCGGCGCTTCTTTTTTCTTTTTCTTGCCGCGGACGATACGGACGATCACGATCACAAAGATCGCAAGGATCACGATACCGAAGAATGCGCCGGAGAGGAACACGACGAAGTCGCCCAGAAGCTCGACGAGATTCTGCCAGCCGCCGACAAAGGCGTCGGCGATCCGCTGCCAAATCGAACGCTGCACGGAAACGCTCGGACGGTAGCCGGCAACTTCGCGCAGGTACACATAGACCGTGGAATAGGCAATTTCGTTATCGAGGTTTCTCAGGTTGCGCTCGATGGCGTCGATCTCGTAACGCACGTCAGTCAGTTTGGTTTCCAGCGCGATCAGCGCATCGACGTTATCTGCCTTTTCCAGCAGTTCCAAAAGTCGCGTCTGCTCGGTGCGCAGAGAAGTGAGCCGCGCTTCATAATCGGTGTACTGCGAAGTGACGTTCGACGCGTTGATATTTTTGGAGGTCACATTGCCGATGCCGCCGACTTGCGTCAAAAACGCGTCAAAGGACGCGGCAGGAATGCGGAAGGTATAATTCGCGGTGCGGTCGATCACGCGTACTGCGCCGGTTTCGTCATAGACGGTATCGCCGTAGACGCCGGAGTTTTCCACAAAGCCGCCCATGCTCTTGACGGACGACGTCAGCGCGTCGCTTGCCGTGTCGAAATCGGTGGTTTCCATCGAAACGTCGGCGGTGTAGATGATCTTTTCCGAGAGTTGTTCGGCGGACGGCATTTGTTCGGCTTCGTCTGCCGCTTTCGCGTTGCCGCCGCCTGCCATGCTCGGCGCTTCCATGGCTTCCTCGGTGACAATGGTGTCTGTACCGAAATAGGATTCCGCCGGTGCGGATTGTGCACCGCAGGCGGCAAGCATGGCTGCCAGAAGGGTCACGACCAGAAGTAAGGATAACGTGCGTTTCATAAGAACGACTCCTTTCATTTTTGCCTTCACCCTATAAGACCGGAAAGAATCCGGCAGGTTGCGTTTAGAAATGACGAACGCCGGTGCGCACGAGTGCGCGTTTCAGCCGCGCTTCCGCCAAAGCAAGCTCTGCTTCGGTGTGATGCTCTTTATCGTCCAGCACCGACCGCGCCCGTTCGGCGGAGGCGTTGGCGCGCGGAATATCGATCTCGTCCTCCCACTCAAACGAAGTTGCAACGAGTTTCACGCTGCCGCCGGAAACGCAGAGCAGACCGCCGATACAGGCGGCATAGCGCGTTTGCCCCTCGGCGGTAATGCGCGCCGTACCCATGCCGAGCGGCGTCACGTAATCGGTGTGTCCGGCGAGGATACCCACGTCGCCGCCGACGGTGCGGACGACGAGCGATTCCGCTTCGCCCTCGAAGGAAACGCCGGTGGGCTTCACAATTTGGAGAGGAAAGGTTTTCATTGTTTCGACTCCTCGGCTTTCTTCAGCACGTCTTCGATGCTGCCGGCATAGAGAAATGCCGATTCGGGGATATGATCGTATTCACCTGCGACGATACCGGCAAAACCACGGAGCGTATCGGCAAGACGCACGTATTTGCCCTGCATGCCGGTAAACTGTTCGGCAACGGCAAACGGCTGCGAAAGGAAACGCTGCACCTTGCGCGCACGCGCAACGGTCAGTTTATCCTCCTCGGAAAGCTCGTCCATGCCCATGATGGCGATGATATCCTGCAGCGCCTTATACCGCTGCAAAATCTTCTGCACGTCTTTGGCGATGCGGTAGTGCTCTTCGCCGACGATCTCCGGCGCAAGAATGCGAGAGGTGGAATCCAGCGGGTCAACGGCAGGGTAGATGCCAAGCGACGCAATGCCGCGGTCAAGCACGGTGGTGGCGTCCAAGTGGGCGAAAGTCGTTGCCGGCGCAGGGTCGGTCAGGTCATCCGCCGGGACGTAGACCGCCTGCACGGACGTGATCGAGCCATTGCGCGTGGACGTGATGCGTTCCTGCAGCGCGCCCATTTCGGTGGCGAGCGTCGGCTGGTAGCCGACGGCGGACGGCATGCGTCCGAGCAGCGCGGAAACCTCGCTGCCTGCCTGCGTGAAGCGGAAAATGTTGTCGATAAACAGCAGCACGTCCTGGTGCTTGCGGTCGCGGAAGTACTCCGCCATCGTCAGCCCCGAAAGACCCACGCGCATACGCGCTCCGGGCGGTTCGTTCATCTGACCGTAGACCAGCGCCGTCTTGCTCAATACGCCGGACTGCTTCATTTCGTTATAGAGGTCGTTGCCCTCGCGCGTGCGTTCGCCGACACCCGTAAAGACGGAGATGCCGCCGTGCTCCTTGGCAAAGTTGTTGATCAGTTCCATGAGAAGCACAGTTTTGCCGACGCCGGCGCCGCCGAACAGACCGATCTTGCCGCCCTTGGCATAGGGACAGATCAGGTCGATGACCTTGATGCCGGTTTCCAAAATTTCCGTCGTGGATTGCTGCTCGTCATACGACGGCGCCGGACGGTGGATCGGCCAGCGCTCCAAAACGCGCGGCGCCGGCTTTTCATCGACCGGCTCACCGAGCAGATTGAAGATCCTGCCGAGGCAGTTTTCACCGACGGGAACGGTGATTGGGCTGCCGGTATCAGTCGCGGACATGCCGCGCACCAGAGAATCGGTTGCGCCCATGGCAATGCAGCGCGCGACGTTGTCGCCGATCAGCTGCGCGACCTCCACGGTCAGCGTACGGTCGCCGCAGTCAATGGTTACGGCATTCAGCAGTTGCGGAAGCTGACCGTCGGGGAAGCGAATATCCACGACGGGTCCCATAATCTGCACGAGTGTGCCGATGTTTTTCGTTTCTGACATGGTGTTCACCTAACTTTCCGCACCGGCGACGATCTCCGTGATCTCCTGCGTGATCGCGCCCTGACGTGCGCGGTTGTATTGCAGAGAGAGTCTGTCGATCATTTCGTCGGCGTTTTTGGTGGCAGAGTCCATTGCGGTCCGTCGTGCCGCCTGCTCCGAGGCGACGGATTCACACAGCGCGCCGTAAAGCACGCCGCCGAGATATTCGGGGACGATGGCGTCGAACACGCTTTCGCTGTCCGGCTCATAGAGCACGGCGGCAGTCGCCGCGCCGTTCGACGTTTCGCGCGTAAGCGGCAGCAGCGGCAGGACGGCAGGCGTCTGCACCAGCACCGACGCAAAGTTGGTATAGGCGAGCAGCAGACGGTCAAACTTGCCGCTGCGGTACTCGTCGCACAGCAGCCGCGCAATCGTGAAGCAATCGCCGACTTCGATCGCGCCTGCTTCGTCGTATCGGTCGGTCAGGGACGGGATCTTGCGGCTGCGGAAGAACTCCGCCGCCTTTTTGCCGATGGGAAGCACAAGCGACGCTTTATTTTCCATTTCGGCGTAGGCGAGTTTCAAGACGTTTCCGTTATAGCCGCCGGCAAGACCGCGGTCGCCGGCAATGACGATACAGCAGACCTTGTCGCCTTCACGCGTTTGCGTATAGGGCGAGGGAAGATCGGCGCGCCGCAGCGAAAGATCCTGCATCACGCCGTAGAGTGTTTCAAAATACGGACGCGAGGCAATGGCGCGCTGCTGTGCGCCGTGCAGTTTTGAGGCGGCGACCATCTCCATGGCTTTGGTGATCTGCCGCGTTGAGCGCATACTGCGGATGCGCGTTTTGAGTGCCTTTTCGGATGCGCCGGACACGCAGGCACCTCCTTACCTTAAATGGTATACGCCGCAAGCGCGGCTTTGAGTTTTTCTTCTTCGGCGGCAGGAAGCTCGCCGGAGGTGCGGATCGTATCGAGGACGGAGGGGCAAGTGGCTTCGAGATAGGGGTACAGTCCCTGCTCGTAGCGGCGCACGTCCGAAGGCGCAACGGGCGCAAGATAGCCGTGGACGACGGCGTAGAGAATGCAGACCTGATGCGCGACTTCTACCGGCTCGCCGCGCCCCTGTTTCAGTACCTCCACGATGCGCTCGCCCTGCGCGAGTCTGCGCTTGGTGTCCTCGTCAAGATCCGAGCCGAACTGCGCAAAACTTTGCAGTTCACGGTACTGCGAATAGAGCAGTTTCAGGCTGCCGGCGACTTTTTTCATCGCCTTGAGCTGCGCGCTGCCGCCGACACGGGAAACGGAGATGCCGGGGTTGACTGCCGGCATGATGCCGGCGTGGAACAGTTCCGTTTCCAAGAAGATCTGTCCGTCGGTAATGGAAATGACGTTGGTGGGGATATAGGCGGAAACGTCGCCTGCCTGCGTTTCGATGATCGGCAGCGCCGTGATCGAGCCGCCGCCGTATTCCGGCGCAACGCGCGCCGCGCGTTCCAGCAGACGGGAGTGCAGGTAGAAGACGTCGCCGGGATACGCCTCGCGTCCGGGCGGACGGCGAATGAGCAGCGACAGGGCGCGGTAGGCGACGGCGTGCTTGCTCAAATCGTCATAAATGATGAGCACGTCCTTACCCTGCGCCATAAAATGCTCCGCCATCGCGCAGCCGGCATAGGGCGCAATGTATTGCAGCGGCGCAAGTTCCGAAGCGGAGGCGGAAACGACGGTGGTATACTCCATCGCGCCGCCGTCCTGAAGCGTCTGGACGATCTGCGCAACGGTCGAGCGCTTTTGCCCGATCGCAACGTAAATGCACAAAACGTCCTTACCGCGCTGGTTGAGGATCGTATCGACCGCAATCGCGGTTTTGCCCGTCTGGCGGTCGCCGATGATCAGCTCACGCTGACCGCGCCCGATGGGGATCATGGCGTCGATTGCCTTGATGCCCGTCTGCAGCGGCACGGAAACGGATTTCCGCTTGATAATGCCGGGTGCAGGGGACTCAATCGGACGGTAGTCCGTCGGGAAGATCGCACCTTTGCCGTCGATCGGCTCGCCGAGCGCATTCACTACGCGCCCGATCATGCAATCGCCGACGGGGACGGAAACGACCTTGCCGGTGCGCCGCACCGTATCGCCTTCGCGGATGCCTTCCGCATCGCCGAACAGCACCGCGGCGATGGAGTTTTCTTCGAGGTTGAGCGCCATGCCGAACACGTCGCCGGGGAAGGCGAGCAGTTCGTTGACCATGCAGTTTTCCAGTCCGGAAACACGCGCAATGCCGTCGCCGATCAGGATGACGGTGCCGGTTTCCGCCTGATGGATATCCGACGCATAATTTTTGATTTGTTCACGAATCAGTCTGCTGATTTCTTCGGGTTTGAGTTCCATATATTCACTCCCTTACAGAGTCATATGCAAAAGTTGTGCGCGAAGTTCGTCAAGCTGCCGACGAACGGTGCCGTCCAGCTCCTGCCCGTCGAACGAAAGGCGCACGCCGCCAAGCATGGCGGGATCGACGGAAAGCGAGAGCAGAACGCGCTTTCCCGTTACCGCTTCCAGTTTGGCGAGCAGTTTGTCTTCCAGTTCGCGCGAAAGCGGCACGGCGGTTACTGCCGTGACTTCCGCGATACCGTGCGCGTCGTTGTAGCGCAGCTCGTATTCTCGAATACAGTCGGGAAGTTCGCGGATCGTGCCGTTTTCACAGAGGATTTTCATAAAATTTAAAAGATAGGGCTCTGCCGCGGAGGAGAAGACCTTGTCCAGCGCGGAAAGCCGCTGCGCTTTTGTCAGCGCGTGGGAACTGAGCAGTTTCGCGTAGTCGGGGTTTTGCCGAAAAAGTTCACGGATCTCACGCAGCTGCGCAAGAAAAAGATCGGCTTTGCCGATTTCTTCCGCAAGATCATACAGCGCCGAGCCGTATTCTACTGCCGTCTTCGTCATACGCCTGCACCGATTTTGTCAATGTATTCGGCAATCAGCACTTCGTGCTGCGCCGCGTCGATTTCCTTCTCGGTCACTTTGGCGGCGAGATCGACGGCGATCACGGAAAGCTCGTCCTTCATGGCGTTGACGGCGCGCTTTTTCTCCAATGCGATATCCTGCTCCGCCTTTTCCTTCAGCACGGCGGCATGCTTGCGCGCGTCGGCGACGATGGCGTCGCCGGCGTCCTGCGCCGACCGCTTCGCTTCGGCAAGCAAATGCTCGGCCTGTCCTTCCGCCTGCTGCAGGATCGCCGCCGTTTCCGCCTGCGCGGCTTCGGCGTCGGTCTTGGCGTTTTCGGCATCGGTATAAAGCCCGTTGATCTCGGCTTGCCGCTCGGCGATGATCTTTTTCACCGGCTGAAACAGAAATTTCTTAAACAGCCATGCCTGCAAAAGCAGGTTCAAAATCTGCGCCACGAACGTCCATGGGACGATTTCGATAAGCGACTGATAGTTCATGTGGGATACCTCCGAGGAAGTGCGTATTTTACAGCATGCCGAGGAACAGACCGGGCGCGACAAAGATCAGCAGCAGACCGGTAACAAAGCCGTAGATGCCGGTGGTTTCCGCAATCGCGCAGCCGAGCAGCATCGTTGAAGTCAAGCTACCCTTCGCTTCCGGCTGGCGGCCGATCGCTTCACACGTCTTACCGACGGCGTAGCCCTCGCCGATACCGGGGCCGATACCCGCGATCATCGAAAGTCCCGCGCCGATCGCGCAACCCATCAAAATTAGTGCCTTTTCCATAATTCAAAAACCTCCTAAGTGTTTTTTATTCCGTTTCAGCTGCCGACGCGATATACATCATCGTCAGCATACAGAAAATGAATGCCTGCATAAACGAAGAGAACCAGTCAAAATACAGCGAGAGGAACGCCGGAAGACCGACGCTCAAAATCGGGATCGTGGAGAGAATGTTCCCGACCACACCCGGCAGCCACCCAAATGCCAGCCGATTGGCGGCGGCAAGCGCGGCATAGATCAGCGTGGAGATGACGTAGCCGGAAACGATGTTGCCGAAGTGACGGAACGCCATCGAGATCGGCGTTGCCAGTTCGGAAATCAGGTTGAACGGCGTCAGCACGGCGATCGGCTGCGTAAAGCCCTTGGCGTAGCCGAGCGCGCCGTTCGTGCGGATTTTCGTTGCCGTGATGATGACGAAAACGAGAATTGCCCATGCCAGCTCCGTGTTGAGATCCGCCGTCGGCGAGAAGAAGCCGAGCAGGGAAGAGAGACTGGAAAACAGCGAGAGCGCGAACAGCGCGGCGACAAACGGCGCATAGTGCAGCCACCGCGCGCCCATGTTGGAGGAAACGAAGTTCTCCGCCGTGGTAACGAGGTATTCCGCGATTGCCTGCCGTTTGCTGACGTTGCAGATTTTCAGTCCGCGCGTGAGAAAGATGCTCAGTCCGGTCAGCAGTAGCATGATTGCCCATGTGACGACGAGCGTCGAGGTGATGGGAATGCCACCGAGAACGGGGATCGTATAATAAACGGGTGCGCCATGGATTTGAACATCCACGCGGCAGTCACTCCTTTCGCATGAACAAGACTCTCAAAAGCAGAATAAGCGGCGTTGTGAACAGAACGGGAAGCAGCGTCGCAAGGACATTGAAATAGGGCAGCAGAACGCCGCAGATCAGCAGCCCCATCATCAAAATCATGCGCAGCCCATAGGAGCGATGCGCATACTTTTTGGGATCGTTGTTGTGCTCGGTCGCCTGCTGGACGGTCAAGCCCAGAAGGAAGAAATTGACGGTTGCCGCCAGCGTACCGAGCAGCGCACCGGTCAAAACGGTGTAGTCCCATTTGCCGAGACCAACGTAGATAAAGTTGACGATGATGCTGACGATCAGCAGGCCGATAAGCAGGTTGCGGGTTTCACGAAGTACGGTAGCATCGGGCTTCATGGAAAATCCTCCTATTCATGTCGGTCAAACGATGTCGGCTCCTTATTGGCATCCTGTTCGGCACGAGAGGCAGACTGCTTCCAAATTCGCCATACGCCGCAGCCGGAGGAAATCAGTCCGACGAGCAGCGCAAGAATCATGCCGAGTGCGCCAAAGTGCAGCCGATACGCCAAATAGAGCAGCAGCAGCGGCGGCGTTACGATACTCAAGCCGAGTTGCGTGATCAGCGTCAGTTGCTTGAGAACCTGTTGCCAGTGCTTCATGCTGCTCACCTCACTAATGAATGAATTATACCATAAAAAAGCGCGCCTGCCTATAGTGAATTATGCTGATTTGTATTTTTGTTGTTACGACAGGGGAATTGTGATATACTGACAGGGAAAGAAACGTCCGGAAGGGGAAAGATCGATGAATATTTGTGTTTACGGCGCTTCCAGCAACGAGATCGACCGCTCGTATATCGAGGCAGGCGAACTGCTCGGGAAGCGGATGGCAAAGCGCGGCTGCGGTCTGGTATTCGGCGGCGGCGCAAAAGGGATGATGGGCGCGGTGGCGCGCGGCGTTTTTTCGGAGGGCGGAACGATCCTCGGCGTTGCGCCGTCGTTTTTTAACGTGGACGGTATTCTGTTCGAGCATTGCACGGAAATGATCTACACGGAAACGATGCGCGAACGGAAGCAGACGATGGAAGATAATGCCGATGCGTTTATCATGACGCCGGGCGGCGTCGGCACGTTCGAGGAGTTCTTTGAAATCCTGACGCTGCGGCAGCTCGGGCGGCACGAAAAGCCGATCGGCGTTCTCAACACCAACGGCTATTATAACGATTTGCTCGCCATGATGCAGACGGCGATCGACCGCGGGTTTCTGCATGAGGCGTGCAAGCAGATCTACGGCGTGTATACCAACGTTGACGAGCTATTGGACTATTTGGAGGAAGAACGCCTGCATCCGCATCACTACACCAAACTGAAAGAGATGGAAAAGAAATGAAAATCGTCATTTTGGACGGCTACGCCGCGAACCCCGGCGACCTTTCGTGGGATGGGCTGCGGCAGTACGGAGAACTCACCGTTTACGACCGCACGAAACCGGAGCAGATCGTACCGCGCATCGGCGCGGCTGAAATCGTGCTGACGAACAAGGCGATTATCGACGATGCGGTGATGGCGCAGTGCCCGAATCTGAAACTGGTTTCTGTTTTGGCGACGGGATACAACGTGGTCGATCTTGAAGCTGCGCGAAAGCGCGGTATCACGGTTTGCAACGTGCCGGCGTACAGCACGCCCGACGTGGCGCAGATGACGTTTGCGCTGCTGCTGGAAATCTGTCAGCACGTCGGCCTGCATTCGCAGGCGGTGCATAGCGGCAAATGGTGTTCGAGCCGGGACTTTTGCTTTTGGGACGCGCCGCTGCTGCGGCTTGCCGGCAAGACGATGGGACTTGTCGGCTTCGGCAGCATCGGAAGACAGGTCGCCGCTATCGCACAGGCGTTCGGCATGGACGTTTTGGTGTCGTCGCGCACGCCGCATCCCGAGGCGGAGTCGGCGCATCTGCGATTTTGCTCGACGGATGAGATGCTGCAAAAGGCGGACGTCGTAACGCTGCATTGCCCGCTGACGGAACAGACGAAAGAACTGATCGACGCCGACGCATTGGCGAAAATGAAGGATGGCGCAATCCTGATCAACACGGCGCGCGGCGGCGTGATTGATGAAGCGGCGGTCGCCGCGGCGCTCAAAAGCGGCAAACTGTCGGCGTTCGGCGCGGACGTGGTTTCCGTCGAGCCGATCCGCGAGAATAATCCCTTGCTCGGCTGCGAAAACGCCGTGCTTACGCCGCATATCGCATGGGCGACGAAAGAAGCGAGAACAAAACTTTTGGCGGTCTCGGCGGCGAACGTCGGCGCGTTTTTAGCCGGCAAACCGCAGAACGTAGTGAACTGAAAAAATAGGCGCGAGGTTCTAACCTCGCGCCTGTTTTTTAGCCTTTCAAATACTCGGTGACTTTATCCAGATCCAGTTTATCGCACGTTTGCAGGAAACCGTAAAGCTGCTCTGTGATCTGCCGCACGCCGCCGACCTTGTCCGATTCGACGTTCAGCGGCATCAGAGGATCATGCAGACTCCTGCGGAGCAGGAACCAGCCGTCGCCGTGCGCCTTGTCGAGCGACACGCGCACGCCTTCGAAGTTGTTCGGCGCGATCTGCCAGCCGTCCTGCTTTTCGGCATATGCTTTCAAATCGTCCAGCACCTTTGCGCCGTAGGCTTGGAAATCATCCGGAAGGATGTTCATGCGGAACTCTTTGCTCTCGGCAGGCTCGGCGAGATCGGCGATCAGCGATTGGAGGGAGTAGCCCATCTTCTTGCCGCGCGCCAGTTCAATGAGCAGTTTCGTCACGAGATACGCGCCGTCGTCGAGGAAGTAGTTTTCTTTCAGCGCACCGTGTCCCGACGTTTCCATGGCAAGCTGGCTGTCCTTGCCCTCGTTATTTAGTCGGATCGATTCGTTGATGACGTTTCGGTAGCCGCGGCGGAAGCGGTGATGCACGCCGCCGTGCTTGGCGATAAACGCCGCCAATCCCGTGGAGGTAATGGAGTCGGTCACGATCGTCGTGCCCGGATGTTCGCGCAGCAAAATCGCCGCCATCATCGCAATGATGCGGTTGCGGTTGAGCTCGCTGCCGTCGGCAAGCACCGCGCCGGCGCGGTCTACGTCCGTGTCAAAGATGATGCCGAGATCGGCGTTCGTTTCGCGCACGGCTTCCATAATGGACGCCATCGCCGTTTCGTCTTCGGGGTTGGGAATGTGGTTGGGGAACGAGCCGTCGGGATCGAGGAAGCGGCTGCCGTCGGTATTTGCGCCGAGCGGCTGCAGCACCTGCGTGGCATAGAAACCGCCGGCGCCGTTGCCTGCGTCCACGACGATGCGGAAGCCATCGAGCGGCTTTTCTTCGCCGGTGGCGGCGCGGATCTTATCGGCAAGCAGTTTGGCATAGGTAGACATAAACTCGCCTTTTTCCGCCTTGCCGACGGGCAGCCCCGTCTGCTTATCCGATGCGGCATTTTCGAGGATCTGCGTAATATCGGCTTTTTCCAGTCCGCCGTCTTTCGTAAAGAACTTGAAGCCGTTGCGGTTGAACGGCAGATGGCTTGCGGTGATCATCACCGAGCCGTCAAAAAGATACCCCTCGGTGACGGTTGACATAAACATAGCCGGCGTGGACGCCATACCAAGATCGGTAACCGCAAGACCAGCTTGCACCATTGCGTCGCAGATCCAACTGCCGAGCGTTTCGCCGGACAGACGGGAATCGCGTCCGACGGCGACGCGAAGCTGCGTTTTGCCGGTGCGCGCCATCAGCCAAAGCGCAAATCCGCGCCCAATATCGCGGCACGCCTGTTCGGTCAGATTGACGTGCTGCCCTTCGATGCCTTCCAGCGCGACGCCGCGAATGTCGCTGCCGTTTTGAAGCTTGCGGTAATCCATGGTAAAGACCTCCTGCGTTTTTTTCTTATTCTATCACTTGGCGCGGACGGTTTCAACCGTCAAAACAACATTTGACGGAACGGTAAAAATGCGCTATGATACAAAAGATATAGGAGAAAGGAGGCGCGTGTATGCTGGAAAAACTGAAACGTGTGGAAGAACGGTATTTGGAGATGGCGGCACGCGCCGAGCAGCCGGATTTTTTTGCCGATCCTGCGGCGGCGACGAAGCTGCTGCGGGAGCAGAAGCGGCTGGAGCCGATCATCGAGGCGTACCGCGCTTACCGCGCGGCGGAAACGGAGATGCGCGACCTGCGCGAAATGCTGGACGGCACGCTTGATGCGGAAATGCGCGCATTTTGCCAAGAGGAGTTCACGCAGGCGAAGAAAAAACGCGAGGAGTTGGAGCAGGAACTGAAGATCCTGCTTTTGCCGCGTGATCCGAACGACGAAAAAAACGTTATCATGGAAATTCGCGGCGGCGTCGGCGGCGAGGAAAGCGCCCTGTTTGCCCACAGTCTGTTTCGGATGTACAGTATGTACGCCGATTCAAAGAAGTGGAAGATCGAGCTGCTGAACTACAACGAAACGGAACTGGGCGGCGTCAAGGAAGCGGATTTCCTCGTGATCGGAGACGGCGCGTATTCGCGGCTGAAATTTGAAAGCGGCGTGCACCGCGTGCAGCGCGTGCCGGAAACGGAATCCGGCGGCCGCGTGCATACCTCCACCGCGACGGTGGCGGTGCTGCCGGAGGTGGAACAGGCGGAGGTCGATCTTCGCCCGGAAGATATTGAAATGCAGGTCTACCGTTCCTCCGGCGCAGGCGGTCAGCATATCAACAAAACGTCCTCGGCGGTGCGGCTGATCCACAAGCCGACGGGGATCGTCGTGGCGTGCCAAGAGGAGCGCAGCCAGGTGCAGAACCGTGAGCGGTGCATGCAGATGCTGGCGTCCAAACTCTACGAAATGGAGCAGGAGCGCATTGACAGCGACGTGACGAATGCGCGGCGCAGTCAGGTCGGAACGGGTATGCGCAACGAGCGTATCCGCACGTATAATTTTCCGCAGGGGCGCGTGACCGATCATCGGATCGGACTGACGCTCTATCAGATCGACAGCATCATGGACGGCGATTTGG
This sequence comes from Oscillospiraceae bacterium, assembly GCA_017444195.1. Classification (GTDB taxonomy): domain Bacteria; phylum Bacillota; class Clostridia; order Oscillospirales; family Oscillospiraceae; genus RGIG3566. The sequence goes on along the minus strand of JAFSXE010000035.1, from coordinate 14,422 downwards.
ACGTGCTGATTGATGCGCTCGTGACCGCCGATCAAGCGGAACGCCTGCAGCATGAAGAAGGGGACAAACTTGCAAACTGAGATTTTTACGCACATCACCGAGGAAACGATTGCACGGTGCGCTGCGATTATCCGAAACGGCGGATTGCTCGGCATTCCCACGGAAACGGTTTATGGGCTCGGTGCGGACGCGCTGAACGAAGATGCGGTGCGCCGCATCTTCGAGGCAAAGGGGCGGCCGCAGGATAATCCGCTGATCATTCACGTGGCGGAAGCAAGCTGGATCGCGCGGTATTGCGAAAACGTGCCGGAGAGCGCGTATCGGCTGGCGGAAGCGTTCTGGCCGGGACCGCTGACGATGATTTTGCCGCGCAAGAAGATCGTGCCGCTGCGCACGACGGGCGGACTTGAAACGGTGGGCGTGCGCTGCCCGAATCACCCGGCAACGCTTGCGGTCATCCGCGCGGCAGACGTGCCGATCGCCGCGCCGTCGGGCAATCTTTCGGGACGCCCCAGTCCTACGACCGCCGAACATATGCGCGAGGATATGGACGGCAGGATCGACGCGATTTTGGACGGCGGCGCGTGCAGCGTTGGTGTGGAATCGACGATTATTGATTTGACGGTATCTCCGCCGTGCCTGCTGCGTCCGGGCGGTCTGCCACTGGAATCGCTGCGGCAGGTGCTGGGCGAGGTGCAGGTGGATAAGGCGGTTTTGCAGAAAATGGCGGACGGCGAACGTCCGCGCGCACCCGGTATGAAGTATCGCCACTATGCGCCGAAAGCGCCGGTGACGGTCGTGACCGGCGATCCGCACGCGTCGGCGGCGTATATCCGCGCCCGTGCCGGCGCGCATACGGGCGTGATCTGCTTTTCGGAGTTTGCGGAAATGTTTACCGATTGTACGGTGAAAACGCTTGGCAGCGCCCTGGATAAGTCGGAGCATGCGCGGCGCGTTTTTGACGATCTGCGCTTTTTTGACGGCACGGACGTGACGGAGATTTTTGCGCAATGCCCCGATGCCACGGGCTTGGGGCTTGCGGTACGCAACCGGCTGCAAAAGGCGGCGGGATTCTGCGTGGTGGAGGCAAAAGCATGACGGTGATCGGACTGACCGGCGGCACGGGCGCGGGTAAAACCACGGTGCTGCAGTTGCTGAAAGAACACGGCGGCGCGGCGCTCGATTGCGACCGTATTTATGACGAACTGCTCGAAACGAACGAGGCGCTGCGGCGCGATCTTTGCAAGTCGTTCGGCGATGCGATCTTTTCCGAAAACGGCGCGTTGGACAGAAAAGCGCTTGCTTCGCACGTTTTTTCCGACGCGTCGGCGCTGCGCGAGTTGAATGCCATCGTCTATTATTATATTGGTATGGAGATTCGCCGCCGCTTGACGGAACTGAAACGCCAAGGCGTGCGGCTTGTCGGAATTGACGCGGTAAACTTGATCGAAAGCGGTCTCGGCGAACTGTGCGAAACGACGGTGGCGGTGCTTGCGCCGGATGATATGCGCGTCGAACGAATTACGGCACGGGACGGGATTACACCCGATCAGGCAAAAATGAGGATTTCCGCGCAGCGTGGGGAAGACTATTACCGAAAATACGCCAAGTCGGTTTTGGAAAACGACGGCGACGAGGCGCATCTGCGCGAAAAAGCGGAAGCACTTTTGGAACGCTACTGGAAAACGGAGGATTGACCGATGGAACAGAAAGAACTGAGAAAGAAACTGCTCGCAGAGCCGAAAAACGGCTATGATCGTCTGACCAAGCAGGACGCCGAGCAGATGGAAGCCTACTGCAAGGACTATATGCGTTTCTTGGACGCGAGCAAGACCGAGCGCGAGTGCGTCGTTTCCGCGATCAAATTAGCGGAAGCCAAGGGCTTTGCGGCGTTTGACGAACAGAAGCATTATCATTCGGGCGATAAGATTTATTATAACGACCGTGAAAAGGGCATCATCCTTGCGGTGATCGGCAGCGAGTCGCTGGCGTCCGGCGCGGTGATTGCCGGTGCGCACACCGATGCGCCGCGGCTGGATCTCAAGCCGACGCCGCTGTATGAGGACGGCGAATTTGCCCAGTTCAAAACCCACTATTACGGCGGCATCCGCAAATATCAATGGCTCAACGTGCCGCTTTGCCTGCATGGCACGATCGTCCGCAAGGACGGCACGAAACTGTTTTTGACGATCGGCGACAAGCCGGAAGATCCGCAGTTTATTATTAACGATCTTCTGCCGCATTTGGGCAGAGAGCAGGGCAAAAAACCGCTGAACGAGGCGATCATTGCGGAAAACCTCAATCTGCTCGTCGGCGGCCGACCGCTGGCGGAGGACGACGGCAAAAACCGTTTTAAGCTCGAAGTGCTGCGGCTGCTCAACGAGCAGTACGGCATCACTGAGGATGATTTCATCTCCGCGGAGCTGCAGGCAGTTCCGGCGATGAATGCGCGCGAGATCGGTGTGGATCGCAGTTTTATCGCGGCGTACGGGCAGGATGACCGCGTCTGCGCGTATGCGGAACTGGCGGCGCTGTTGTCGCTGGATACGCCGCGCCGCACGGCGGTTTGCATTTTCTCCGATAAAGAGGAGATCGGCTCAGAGGGCGTGACCGGTATGCAGTCGGCGTGCTTTGACCGCTTTATGGGCAAACTCTGTAAGCAGCAGGGCGTTTCGCTGGAGGACTGCTACGCGCATTCGTTCTGCCTGTCCGCCGACGTGACGGCGGCGTTCGATCCGAACTTTGCCGAGGTGTTTGATACCCATAGCTGCGCACGCTGCAACCATGGCATCGGGCTTGTGAAATACACCGGCGCGGCAGGAAAGTCCGGCGCATCGGACGCTTCGGCGGAGGTCGTTGCAATGGTGCGCAAGGCGTTCGATGAAAAGGGCGTGCTTTGGCAGATCGGCGAAATGGGCAAGGCGGACGCAGGCGGCGGCGGCACAATCGCCAAGTTTATGGCACGGCGAAATATCGATACCATCGACGCCGGTGTGCCCGTACTCGGCATGCATTCGCCGTATGAAACAACGGCAAAACTGGATGGTTATATGACGTATCTGGGTGTGCGTGCGCTGTTTGCGTTGTAAACGGATAAAACATCGAAAAAAATAATAAAAAAGTGCTTGCAATTCAAAAATCATTGTGATATACTCAACACGGTATCCTATAAGTTGTACTACTCTGTCTTAAGAGTTTGTGTTTACTGATTTTTCAACGGGAAATGGAGACGAGAACACATGAAAAAGGTGTACGAGGCACCGAATGCTGAGTGGCTGGCGTTTTCGCTGCGTGAAGCGCTGATGGATTCCGTCGCGTCCGGCGTGAGTCAGGATATTGATCCGACTCCGGTTACTCCTGACGACCCTGAGGAGTGGGGCTGATACTATGATTTGCAAGATTGCCGATCTTCTGGTCGATGTGCCGGAAGACGATGGTCTTGCAGTTCGCTGTGCGCCTTATCGCTGGGAAGCGGCGCAGTCTGTGCGCCCACAGATTACAATTCAAACATCGCAATATCATCCGGAGATGTACCCCGGCTTGTCGGGAGAAATGGTGGCATATATCGAGTCCGGTCGACTGTTTCACAGAATGCTGCCGCAGTATCAAGGAATGATGCTCCACGCTTCTGCCGTTGCGGTAGAAGGTGGAGCATATCTTTTTTCGGCGGCATGCGGCGTCGGAAAGAGCACGCACACCAAACTCTGGAAACAGATGCTCGGAGATCGCGCGGTGATTTTGAACGACGATAAGCCGACCTTGCGGCTGCTGGATCATACATGGTACGCCTATGGAACGCCGTGGTGCGGAAAAGACGGGATTAACGAGAATATGCGCGCGGAGTTGGCAGGCATTTGCTTTTTGAAGCAGGCGGCGGAAAACCGAATTCGGCGGCTTTCGCCGCAGGAAGCGCTGTTTCACCTGCTGGAGCAGACGATGCACGGGCTGCATCGCACGGCAGTGGATCGGATTTTATCTTTTCTGCCGGACATGATTGACCGTGTGCCGATGTTTCTGCTGGAAAACAAGCCGGAGATTGCAGCGGCGGAACTCAGCTACAAAACGATGCGCGGAGAGTGGGAAAAACAATGAAACTGAAAAAAGACCTTTTGCTGCGCGAAGTTGCAGGAATGTATATTGTTGTTGCAGCCGGACATGCCGCCGCGGACTTTAACGGTATTTTGTCGCTAAACGAAAGCGGCGCGGCGTTGTGGCGTCAGTTGGAAAAAGATGTTGATCGGCAGGGACTTGTGGATTTTCTGCTGAAGGAGTATAATGTAGAGGAGACAACGGCAGCAAAGGATGTTGACCTGTTTTTGGACAGGCTTCGTTCGGCGGGCTGTCTGCAAGAAAACTAAGGAGGTCCCACGATGAAGACGAAAAGACTGCTTTCGATTTTACTCATTGCGGCAATGATGTTTTCCTGCATTGTCGCTGCTTCGGCTGCCACGGCAGACGAGGAGCGGAAAGCCAATGCACTGTATGAACTGAATTTATTTAAGGGCGTCAGCACGATGACGGTGGATTTTGCGCTCGATAAATCGCTCAACCGTGCAGAAGGCATCGTTATGCTGCTTCGTATGCTCGGCGTTGAACAAAAGGCGCTCGGCGGAACGTGGGCGCATCCGTTTACCGACCTTGCTAAGACCAATTCCGCATGGGCGGACAAGTATATCGGCTATGCTTATGTCAATGGACTGACCAAGGGCACGGGCGCGGCGACGTTCAGCGGCAGCAACGCGCTGACGGATCAGCAGTTTGCAACGATGTGCCTGCGCGCGCTCGGCTATGCTGACAGCGGCGACGCGGCGGATTTTCAGTGGAATGACTCCACGAGTTTTGCGGCAAAGAAGGGGATTTTGTCCTCCGGTGAGAAAATCGCTGCGTTTGACCGTGGTAATGCTGTTACGATGATTTGGGAGTTTTTGAACTCCGAACTGAAAAACAGTTCGCAAACGCTTGCCGATCGACTGGTTGCCGACGGCGTCTTTACAAGCAGTGCTTTTGCCCGTGCGTCGAAGATTGCCGACGGTACGACTTCGTCCGGATCCGGCAGCGGTTCCGGCGGTAGCGGCAGCAGTTCCGGTGGCAGCGGCAGCAGTTCCGGCGGAACGGACGGTCAGCAAACGACCGGCGGCACCGATACAACGGAAGTGAAAGTCCCGACGACGTTTGAGGAATACCAAAAAATGTCAAATTCGGAAAAATATCGTTTGTATCAGTTCCTCGGCGAAGACGAGTATGATGCGCTGGTTTCCAAATTGCAAAATGATCGCGTTACATTTGAGATTGGCGACGATCCGGTCAATCTTGATGACTTCGGATGAAAGCAAAAAACATACCTGTTTCCATGGCGGAAATCGGACCTCTGCTTGAGGAAATCTTACACAGCGGCAGCAGCGCAGAACTGACGGCAACCGGCAGATCCATGCGGCCGATGCTGCTGGACCGAACAAGTATCGTGCGAATCTCCGCACCGCAGCAACTGCGGCGCGGAGACGTCGTATTATTCCGGCATTCAAGCGGAAAATATCTGCTTCACCGTATCATCGCGCGTGAAGACGGTGGGACATTTTTCTGCCGCGGCGACGCAAATGTCATAGGAGAGAGCGGCGTTTCAGAGGAACAGATTCTCGCGGTGGTAACGGACTATTGCCGCAAAACGCGGTGGGTATCGTGCCGCAGTTTCGGCTATGGCTGCTATTGGCGGCTGTGGCTGATGACGTTTCCGCTGCGCTCGTTTGCGTTGCGCGCATGGCGGCACGTTACGCGAAAACGGGAGGTTGTACCATGAGTCAAGCTATCCCGGAACAGAACAACAATGAACTGCAGCAGCGGCTGAAGGCGTGCAAGCGGAGCGGGGTAGGACTCTCTGTTCTTGCTGTCGTACAGTCGCTGCTTTCCGTGCTTTTTGCGCTGGCAATGCGCAATGTTGTAAACCGCGCCGTGGTCGGCGAATCCCTGCGAGGCTGGGGATTGTTTTTGGCGTTCCTCTCCGTTGCAATTCCGATCGTATTCGGCGCTCGCCGCTTTACAACCTTCCGCATCAGTGATCGAACGGTGGCGTCACTCCGGCAGACCGTGATACGGATGATCCGGCAGAAGCGATACGATGCGCTGCATGAGATTCACGGCGGCGTGCTGCTGGATCGATTGCTGACGGACGTATTTACGGTTTCCGATCGTTATTTAAGAACGATTCCTGCTGCAGTCGGGCAGGTCGCGCAGCTGATCGGCTCAATGGGCGTACTGTGGGTAATACGCGCTCCGGTCGCCGTCTTGGCGCTGGCGCTCGGCGTTGTGCTTGCGATGCTCGGGCTGGTGTTCCGCCGCCTGCTGCGAAAGTATTATCACACGGCACGTGATGCCGAGGAACTTTTGACTGCGTGTATGCAGGAGGAATTGGAGCAGCTTGAAATCCTGCGCTGCGCCGATGCACGGCAGATGGAGCAGCGGCTCGAAACACGGCAAAAGAAATGGCGCACGTCGCGCCTTGCGCTCCGCACCGCACAAACCGGCGGCGCAACGCTGTTTTCCCTTCTTGTTCAAGTCGGCACGGCAGTACTGATGGGCTGGGGTGCGCTGCAAATCCGTGCCGGGATGATGGCGGTCGGCGATCTGACGGCAATGCTGCAGCTCGTGGCGCTGTTCCGCTCGCCTGTTGCGGGATTGACCGGGCTTCAGGCACAGCTTGCGGCGGCGGACGCCGCTTGGGAGCGGCTTGATGCTATCGGCAGACTGCCGGATGAAGAACCGGCAAAGATACTGCCGCCCAACGTCAAGGCGCTTTGCTTCCGCGACGTGACCTTTGGCTATGATGCGGATGAAACGCCGGTGTTTTCGCACTTTTCGGCAGAGATTCCGCTGGACTGTTGGACACGTCTTTCCGGCGTTTCCGGCAGGGGAAAAAGCACGTTATATCGCTTGATTCTCGGCTTATTTCAACCCAATAGCGGCGAGATCATGCTGAAAACAGACAGCGGCGAGATTGCCTGCGGCGCTGCAACGCGCCAGCTTTTTGCGTGGGTACCGCAAACGCCGATACTCTTTTCCGGTACGATCCGGGAAAACCTGCTGCTATATTCACCGAACGTGTCCGAGGAAGAATTGCGTTCGGTGATTGAGAAAGCGCAATGCGGCTTTGTTTATGATTTGCCGAACGGATTGGATAGTACGGTCGGTCAGTTTGGAGAAGGGCTTTCCATCGGACAGCGTCAGCGGATCGCCGTTGCGCGTGCACTGCTTTCCGGCGCGCGTGTACTTCTGCTGGATGAAATCACGTCTTCTTTGGATACGCCAACGGCGGAGTTGCTTTTAACTGCGCTGCAAAAAGATTATCCGGCGGCGCTCTATGCAACACATCGGCTGGATCTGCTTTCGGTACAGACAGATAGAGAAATACAATTGGAAGGGCAGGCGGACCAAGAATGAGAAGAACACTGATTATGATCCTTATTGCACTTTTAGTCGCAGGAGTTGCGCTGACTTTCGGTATTAGCGAAACGAAACGCCAGCGCGAAAACCGGCAAGAAAAGAGTGAAAATGCCGACGCATATAATGAGCAGATACGGGATCTATGGCAGGAAAAGCGCTCTTTGGAACGTGATATTCAGGAACTGGAGCAGGCAACGGCAACGGCAGGCGATAATCTCGGTTCGGTGGCGCTGCTCTTTGCCGAGCCTGATCCTCGATTGGAAACAGACGTCTTTCCGCTGATGGCGCAGCACGGCTACACAGGTGTCATTGCGCTGTCGGCAGATGATTTTGCCGAGGATGCGCAGCGGCTGTCCAACGAGCGGCTGCGCGAACTGCAAAATGAGGGCTGGGAGATTTGTCTTTCGCTCACAGCTTCGGACGACTTGGCGGCACTCTGCAACGCCGTAAAACAGACAGACTTGGATATGCCGAAAACGCTGTATTTGCCGGAAACACTGCTGACGGAGGCGCAGAGCACCATTGCGCAGGCAGAGGGCATCGTCACGGTCGTGCAGCACTCCGGAACGGTTTCCGGCGAGATCTGCTACGGACTGCCGTGCATTATGGCAACGGGCAGCCGGGAGTCGCTGCTCTCCGAAGAGAAAAAGGGACTTTCCAAGCAGCTGCTTGCGGAAACCGCCGCCACTTCCGGAGGACTGGTGCTGACAATCGGCTATCGTCGTGTACGCGATACGTATGACGAGAATAACGTCAGCGCAATGCTCCGTAGCATTGATCGCTATGTGAAATTGGGAAAACTTGCCGTTTCCGATTGCGTCGGTACACAGGCGCGCATGGCAACGGCGTCGCTGTCGGTCGAGGATGCAGAAAAACAAAACCAAACGAAGTTGGACGCACTGCGGCGACAACTTTTTGAAGTCAACGAGAAAATTAAAAGTTTATCATAAAAGAAGTATCGCCCGAGTAAAAACTCGGGCGATACTTCTTTTTCATTTATTTCAGCAATGCGTCGCCGGCTTTATAAATATCGCCGGCGCCGACCGTCAGCAGCACGTCGCCGGGCTTGGCGGCATGTGCTAAAAATGCCGTAACGTCGGGAAGTGTCGCGCAGTAGACGCTGCCGGGGATCGCTTTAGTGAGATCACGCGAGGAAATGCCAATGCGGTTTTGCTCCCGCGCGGCGTAAATCTCCGCCAGTATTGCAATATCCACACGGCGCAGTTCTTTCACAAAATCGTCGAACAGCGCCGCCGTTCGCGTATAGGTATGCGGCTGGAATGCCAGCAGAATACGCTGATAGCCCATCTGTTTTACGGCATCAATGGTGGCGCGAAGTTCGCCCGGGTGATGCGCGTAATCGTCATAGAGATCGGCGCCGTGGAATCTGCCCTTAAACTCCATGCGCCGTCCGGCGCCGTGAAAATCGGCAAGCGCACTTGCGGCGATTTCGCCGCTGATGTTATGCGACCAGGCAACGGCACAGGCGGCAAGCGCGTTATACGCATTGTGCCTGCCGACAACGGCGAGTTTCAAATGGCAGTATGGCTGACCTTCGGCAAGCACGTCGAATTCGGAAAAGTCCGCGGAATAATTCTCGCCGCGCAGCGTTGCGTTTTCGGAATCGCCGAAGGTGATCTGCTTCAGTCCGGCAAGCGCGGTTTGCGTGTTTGCGTCGTCGGCGTTGGCAATGATGATACCGCCCTGCGGTACCAGCTCGCAGAACTTGCGGAACGATGCTTGGATCGCAGATAGGTCTTTGAAATAATCCAGGTGATCTTCGTCGATGTTCGTCACGACGGCAGTCGTCGGGAAGAAGTTGAGGAACGAATCGCAATATTCGCAGCTCTCCAAAATAATCGAGTCGCCGCTGCCGATCCGATGCCCTGCGCCGAGCAGCGGCAGATTGCCGCCGATCATTACAGTCGGGTCTTTGCCTGCTGCCATGAAGATATGCGTGACCATTGAGGTCGTCGTCGTTTTGCCGTGCGTTCCGGCAATGCAGATCGCATCACGATAGGCGCGCATCAAATGTCCCCACGCCTGCGCGCGTTCGAAGACGGGAATACCGCGTTCACGCGCTGCCGCAATTTCGGGGTTGTCGTTATGGGCAGCGGCGGTGCGGATCACGCAGTCCGCGTCTTGCAGGTTTTCGGCGCGATGCCCGATGGCGACCGGGATGCCGCTTGCAATCAATTCATCCGTAGAAACGGAAGCGTTCATATCCGAGCCGGTCACGTTCAGCCCCATGCTGCGAAGCGCAAGCCCCAGCGGCCGCATTGAAACGCCGCCGATGCCGACAAGGTGAACGTGCTTACCGGGTTGCAGGTAGGACGCAATGGAAACGCTATAATCAGCCATGCATCAACACTCCCCCATACCTTATCACTTGCATTATAGCGCAATCTATGTGCGAAAACAAGGATTATTGCTTGCATTTTTTCGCGCGTCGGGGTAGGATAGGGAGGAGAGGAGCGTGCGCGTATGAAGAAGAGCGGCATTTCAATTTTGCGGCGGCTGGAAGCGGCGGGATACCCTGCGTATTTCGTCGGCGGCTGCGTGCGCGATACGCTGCTCGGCAGACCTGTGCACGATTGGGATATTGCTTCCGCTGCGCTGCCGGAGGAAGTGACGGCGCTGTTTGACCATTGCGTACCGACGGGCATCAAGCACGGTACGGTCACGGTTTTGCAGGACGGTGCTTCGTTTGAGGTGACGACGTTCCGCACCGACGGCGATTATGACGATGCGCGGCACCCTAATGCCGTCTCGTTTGTGCGTACGCTGGAAGAAGACTTGTCGCGCCGCGATTTTACGATCAACGCCATGGCGATGGACGCAAGCGGCGTCGTGACGGACCTGTTCGGCGGCAGGGAGGATTTGAATCAAAAAACGATCCGCTGCGTTGGTGATCCCGAAACGCGCTTCCGCGAGGACGCGCTGCGGATGCTGCGCGCGCTGCGCTTTTCCGCGCAACTCGGCTTTGCGGTAGAAAAGCAGACAATGGATGCTATTTGCGATTGTGCGCCGCTTTGCGCGTCGCTCTCGGCGGAGCGTGTCCGCGACGAGATGGAAAAGACGCTGCTTTCCGCTTCGCCGAATACCGTCGGCGAGATGGCGCGGCTTGGGCTGCTTGTGGCAGTTGGCGTGACCGAGGTCGCGCCGATGGCGGAAGTCGCACCTTCGCGCCGCTTGCGCTGGAGCGCTTTTTTTTCCGCTTGCGAGCAGGCAAATTGGACGCGGCTGAAACTTGATCGGCATACCGGCAAAACGGCGCAGACAGCGGCGGAAATTGCCGCGCCGCGGGACCGTTTTGGCTGGAAGCGCGTGCTTGCCGAGTGCGGCGAGGCCGTGGCGCTTTGCGCGAGCGCACTCGTTTGCGAGGAAACGGCGGTGCAGGAGATCCTCGAGTCGGGCGAGTGCTTCCGTTTGCAGGATCTTGCCGTCGGCGGCGACGATTTTCCCGAACTTTCGGGGAAGGCGGTCGGCGAGCAGTTGCAAAAACTGCTTGATTACGTGCTGATGTTCCCGGAAAAAAATAACCGGGAAACGCTGCTGCGCATCGCACACGGAAAATAGTACTTGCATTTTGCCGCAATTTATGATATGGTATATTGCGTTCGGAGGCTTAGCTCAGCTGGTTAGAGCGCGTGCTTCACACGCACGAGGTCACTGGTTCGAGTCCAGTAGTCTCCACCAAGAAAAAAGCAGCCGAAGGGCTGCTTTTTTCAATGAAGTCGCCCCTGCGGGGCTAATGAAGGAATGAAGATGCTTCGCTAATGAAGAAATTGAAATGAGAGAAATGACCTGATGGGCGACTTTGCTTCATTAGGCGGCAAAGCCGCCGACTTCATAAAGCCGAAGGCTGACTTCATTAGGACGTAGCCCGTCTTCATTGTCGTTTCGTCCATCTTGAATTTTCTAAAGACACACGCTATATTTAGGTAAGAGGTGTATTTCGGTGAGAAATGATGAATTGACGAAACAATCTATGGACTTTGCGGTGTCTGTAATCAATCTTGTTAAGGATCTCAAAACAAAGCACGAAACGGTCATATCGAATCAGATCGGCAGAAGCGGTACGTCTATTGGCGCCAATATCCGCGAAGCGCAATATGCGCATGGAAAAGCTGATTTTATCGCAAAACTACAGATCGCTCTGAAAGAAGCAAATGAAACAGGTTATTGGTTGGAATTACTTCAAAAGACAGGATATATCGATGACAAAGTCTTTCGTTCGCTTGATTCGGCTTGTGCAAGCATACGTATTATGCTGATTTCTTCTATCAATACGGCAAAGAAAAACGCTGAATAAACTCACAGGGCTTCCGTGAAAAATCATGGAAGCCCTGTTTTTTCTCGGCAAAACACGGTATTATGATTGACGCCCGACATACCATAATCGGTATGTCGGGCGCTTTTGCGCGTGTTTTCGATTTGTTTGGTTACGATTGCAGCTCGTAGATTTCCGCTTCCCATGGGAGCCACGTTTCGCGCGTGCCGTCGAGCGACGGCGCGGTGGATTCGCGGTTGGTGAGAATACGCTTGAAGTTCTTACTTTTCAGCTCTTCGGGAATCTCGATCTTCACGGGATCGTCCGAGTAGTTGCAGATCATCAGCAGCGTCTCTCTCGCACAGGTACGCGTGTAGACGATCATGCTTTCGTGATCAAACAGGTAGAAATCCAAAAGACCGTCAACCATGGCGGGGTGGGTCTTGCGCATGTGGATCAGCGTTTTGTAATACGAAAACACGCTGTTTTCCGCCTTGCGGTCGGCTTCGAGGTTGATCTCCTTATAGCGCGGATTGACTTTAATCCACGGCTTGCCCGTGGTAAAGCCGGCGTTCTCGCTGTCGTTCCACTGATACGGTGTGCGGACGTTGTCGCGGCTGAGCGGCTGGAGCATCTTCAACGTTTCAACCGGATCGGCGCCTGCCTCGACGGCAGTGTGGTACTTGCCCACAGTATAGCGCTCGTTATAATCGTCGATCGAGTCGAAGTAGACGTTCGTCATGCCGATCTCTTCACCCTGGAAGACGAACGGCGAGCCGGGCATCGTGTGCGTCAGCGTGGCGAGCATCTCGGCGCTCTCGACGCGGTATTCTTGGTCGTTGCCGAAACGGGAAACCTGCCGCGGCGTATCGTGATTGGTGAGATACTGCGACTCCCAACTGTTGTGTTGGCAGACCGTTGCCCAACGCTTTTGCGTTTCCTTGTAGATGCGCGGCGTGATCAAGCCCATATTCTTGCCGAGTTCGAAATGGAACACCATGTTGATCTCATTGCGATCCTGCGCCACGAATTTGGGCGCCATATCGAACGTGACCTGTCCCGTTTCGCCGACAGTCATGACGTCGTAGTTGCCCCACGAGTTTTTGTTGATGTCGTGCAGCAGCTCGTGGATGCCCTCGACGTTGGCGCAGATCGAGCGGTCAACGACGTAACCGTGGATACCGACGGGCGGTGCGGGCGGTTTTTTGGAATCGGGCAGACCCTCCGGCTTTTTGAGGCGGTTGACTGCGTCGAGACGGAAGCCGTCCACGCCCATGTCCAGCCAGAAGCGGATCATCTTATACATTGCCTCGCGCAGCGGGGGATATTCCCAGTTCAGATCCGGCATCTTATAGGAATAGTTGTGCAGGTAGTATTCGCCGGTCAGCTCGTCGAACTGCCACGCCGATCCGCGCCCCTCATAGAAGTAGTTGCCCCAGTTGTTCGGCTCTTTGCCGTCGGGCTTCGCAGGTCGCCAATAATAGAAGTTGCGGTAGGGGTTATCCTTGGATTTGCGCGACTCTTGGAACCACTTGTGCTCGTCCGAGGTGTGATTGAGCACAAGGTCCATCACGACGCGGATACCCATGGCGTGCGCCTTGTCGAGCAGTTCCTTGAAGTCATCCATCGTGCCGTAAGCGGGTTCGATCGCTTCATAGTCGGAGATGTCGTAGCCATTGTCGACCATCGGGCTTTTGTAGAGCGGGTTGAACCAAATGCAGTCCGCGCCGAGCTCCTTGATCATCGGCAGCTTGCTGATGACGCCGCGAAGGTCGCCGATGCCGTCGCCGTTGGTATCGCAAAAGCTCTTGCAGTAGATTTGGTAGGTTACCGCCTCTTGCCACCATTTCTTTTCCATGAGAACACCTCTGTTATTTTTTATGATTTGATTATAGCATATCCGAAACCGCTGTCAAGACCGACAGAATGCGCTTGGCATTTTTCGGCGGATCGTGTATAATGGGGACAGTTTTGGAAGGGGGCGGTTGCGTGTTTCGGAAGATGATGCGCCAGAAGCAGCAGATTTCGGATGCAGAATGCATCGAGATTCTGAAAAACGAAAAGCGCGGCGTTTTATCCGTGCTGGGCGACGATGGCTATCCTTACGGCATGCCGCTGAATCACTTCTACTGCGAAGAGGACGGAAAACTCTATTTTCACAGCGGTGGCGCAGGGCATAAGATTGACGCGATCCGCCGCGAGCCGAAGGCGTCCTTCTGCGTTATGGACGGCGGTTTCCGCCGCGAAGGTGAATGGGCGCTGAACATTAAAAGCGTGATCGTTTTCGGGAAAATCAGCATCGTCGAGGATCGGGAAACGGTCTATGCAATTTGTCGGCGGCTCAGCCGCAAGTTTACGGACGACGAAGCGTATATTCAAAGAGAAATTGAAAAATCCGGACCGGCGACGCTGCTCTTCGCGTTGACGCCGGAAACTATGACAGGCAAACTGGTCAACGAGGCGTAAGGCAAGGGGAGTCGAACCCCTACTGGTTTGCAGCGGCGGATTTCCGCCGATACTGCGTCAAAGTCCTTGAGAATACACAAAGTATTCCCTGCGGACTTTTCCTTGTCTCGACAAAAACCTGCTCGCTGAAAACTGCCTTGCACCTGAGAGTGAGGGATTTTCGTCATACGAAATGCAGACGGGCAGACGCCCGTAGAATGACAACGGGAGAAAAGCTTTGATAAGACCTGCTCTCGGGCGGCAGGTGTT
>JAFSXE010000034.1 GCA_017444195.1 Oscillospiraceae bacterium | reverse complement strand
TCTGTTCATCGTGTTCACCTCTTACCTTATTATATCGAAAACGGCTGTATTTGCAAGATGGAATGCTTGCCTTTTTCGCAGCGCGGCGGTACAATAGAGCAACGCAGGGAGGTGAGTGCGTGCTGACGTATCGAAAGTGCGAATTATGTCCGCGGCAATGCGGCGTGGATCGAACAAACGGCGAGCGCGGATTTTGTCAGATGCCGGCGCAGGTGAAGTCGGCGCGCGCAAGCGCGCACTACTGGGAAGAGCCGGTGCTCTCCGGCGCAGGGGGCAGCGGTGCGGTATTCTTTTCCGGCTGCACGCTGCGCTGCAGCTATTGTCAAAACGCAGAGATCAGCCGCGGCGGCAAGGGATTTGCGCTGACGTCCGACGCGCTGCGCCGCACGTTTCTGCGGCTGATCGATGACGGCGTGCAGAACATCAACCTTGTCACACCGACGCACTTTTTACCCGACATCATTCCGGCGCTTCACCCGAAACTGCCTGTGCCAATCGTCTACAACTGCGGCGGCTACGAGCGCGTGGAAACCATTCGCGCGCTGAACGGACTTGTTGATGTCTGGCTGCCCGATTTTAAGTACAGCGACGGCTCGCTCGCCGCCAAGCTCAGCGCCGCGCTCGATTATCCGAGCGTCGCGGAGGCGGCGATCTGCGAAATGGTGCGGCAGGTCGGTCCGCCGGTCATCCGCGACGGCGAACTGGTGCGCGGCGTGATGGTGCGGCATCTTGTGCTGCCGGGTTTTGTGGATAATACGCTCGGCGTGATCGACCGCCTCGCCGCGCTGTTCCCAAACGGCGAAATCCTGTTCAGTCTGATGCGGCAATACACGCCGATGGGCGAAAGCGCGCCGCTGCCGGATCGCCGCGTGACCGAAGAAGAGTACGCCGCCGCGCTATCGTGGACAGAACTCTGCGGACTGACAAACGGCTTTGCGCAGGACGCATCCGCTGCAGAAGCCGATTTCATCCCGGCGTTTGATGGCAGCGGCCTGCAATTTTGAAACAAATGTTTGCATTTTCGCGGCAACTGTGCTATGCTCAGTTCGGGAGGCGATCGTATGCCGAAAAAAGAGCCCATCCGCGAACGGATCTTAACGTATCTGACCCACTATTTTGACCGCAACGGCTATGCGCCCAGTATGCGCGAAATTGCCGCAGGCGTCGGACTTTCTTCGCCGGCAACGGTCTATTACCATCTAAAGAAATTGGAAGAAGCCGGCGCACTGTCGCTCGGCGACGCCAAAAGCCGCGCCATTCGGCTGACGCACGAAAAAGACGGCATCCCCGTCATCGGGCGCGTTGCCGCCGGTACGCCGATCCTCGCCGAGCAAAATATCGAGGGATATCTTCCGTGGCAGGGAAACCGCCGCGCCGCAGAAGCCGACGATCTCTTTGCGCTGACGGTACAGGGTGATTCCATGATCGGCGCCGGTATCCTCTCCGGCGATAAAGTCGTGGTGCGGCAGCAGGCAAGCGCACAAAACGGCGACATCGTCGTGGCAATGTTGGAAAACGAAGCAACCGTCAAACACTTTCGGCAGGACGGACAGGGCGTATGGCTGCTGCCGGACAACCCGAACTATACACCAATCGACGGCACGAACGCCGTGATTTTGGGCAAAGTTGTAGGCGTGCTGCGTGAATATTGATTGTATTTGAGCAGGGGACTGTTTCACGTGAAACAGTCCCCTGTATTTTTTGCAAAAATCCGTTGATTTTCCTTGAACAGTATGCTATGATAGCAAAAAGAAAAAGAGGTGATGCGCGTGGCACAAATCGTTGCCGTTGTTAACCAAAAGGGCGGCGTCGGTAAAACCACCACGGCAGTCAATTTAACGGCCGCGCTCGCGGCAAAAGGGCGGCGCGTGCTGCTTTGCGACTTGGATCCGCAGGGAAACGCCACGTCCGGGCTTGGCGCGGACAAACGCACGCTGACCGCAACGGTCTATGATGCGCTGCTCGGCGAAGCCACCGCAGATGACGTGATCCTGCATACGCCGCACGGCGATTTGCTGCCGTCCAACAGTTCGCTTGCCGGCGCGGCAGTCGAGCTTGTCGGGGCGGAGGATCGCAACTTTGTGCTGCGCCGTCTGCTGGACTCCGTCCGCGACCGCTACGACGATATTTTGATCGACTGTCCGCCGTCGCTGGAAATGCTGACGGTCAACGCGCTCTGCGCGGCGGATCAGGTGCTTGTGCCGGTACAGTGCGAATACTACGCGCTCGAAGGGCTCAGCGATTTGATGTCCACGATGCGTGCTGTCAAAGCAAAACTCAACCCCTCGCTTTCGCTGCGCGGCGTGGTGCTGACGATGTATGACGGACGGCTGCATCTTTCCGCGCAGGTCGCGGAAGAGGTGCGGCGGCATTTCCCCGGCAAGGTCTTTACCGCCGTCGTGCCGCGCAACGTGCGGCTCTCCGAAGCGCCGAGCCACGGCTTGCCCGTGATCGCTTACGATAAGTTCAGCCGCGGCGCGGAAAGCTATCGCGCCATGGCGGAAGAATGGATAAGGTAAGGAGAGGATTCGGTATGAATACTTCACGAGGACTGGGACGCGGTCTGGGTGCGCTGCTGGGTGATTTCAGCCCGGCGACCGTCGAAGGCAGTGAGCAGCCGCGTACCGTCGCGCTGCAAAGCGTTGAGCCCAATCCCGATCAGCCGCGCCAGGTTTTTGACCCCGCTGAGTTGGACGCGCTGGCGGAATCCATCCGACTGCACGGCATCCTGCAGCCGATCGCCGTCCGCGAAACCGGCAGCCACCGCTATCAGATCGTCGCTGGCGAACGCCGCTGGCGCGCGGCGCGGATCGCCGGACTGAAAGAAGTTCCGATCTTCATCGTTGACGCAGACGACAGCAGAGCAGCCGAACTATCGCTGATCGAAAACCTGCAGCGGCTCGACCTCAACCCGATGGAAGAAGCCGCCGGACTGAAAAAACTGATGGAGCAGAGCAACCTGACGCAGGAGGCCGTTGCCGACCGCGTCGGCAAATCGCGCAGCGCCGTTGCCAATACGCTGCGGCTTTTGACGCTGCCGGAGCCGATTGCCGCGATGGTTTCCGAGGGCAAACTGACGCCCGGCCACGCAAGAGCGGTCTTGTCGCTGCCGACGGCAAAGCAGCAGATCGCCGCCGCGCAGAAAATCGCGGCGCTGGAACTTTCGGTGCGTCAGGCGGAACTGATGTGCAAAGCGCTGATGCGGAAGCCGAAAGAAGAAAAGCAGGTTGACCCCTTGGCGGTTGATTACATCGCCGAATGCGAAAAAACGCTGACGCGGCATCTCGGCCGCAAGGTGCGGATCGTCCGCGGCAAGCGGAAGGGGCGTTTTGAACTGGAATTCTACGGCGAGGACGATCTGAACGCGTTGCTTGACGCGCTTCAGGAATTGCCGTCGCGTGCGAAAGGAGCGAAAAACTGATGGAAGAAAAAACCGAGGGCGTTTCCACAGAAAAGCGGCTCGCGCTGCTGCGGTACTTGGAGATCCTCTTTCTTGTTGCGTTTGCGCTGGTCGTGATCAGCCTGATTTTGCAGATGCACTCGACGAACTCAACGATTTCCAATTTGACGGAGGCAAGCGAGAGCATGCTCAGCCGCGCCGAAACGCTGCAAAAAGAAAATCGCGAACTGCAGGACAAAGTTGCAACGCTGAAGCAGGAACTGAAACTCGCCAACGCCGAAACGGAAGACCTGCGAATCGCCTATGAGGCGCTTAGCGCCGTGCTTGCCTCGCCGTACACGATGCAGACGGTAGAGTACGCAAAGGAAATTGAAACCGTATACAATTACAAATCCTATTACACCGAGTCAGCGTGGGCGCTGTTTGAGTCTTATCTTGCACACGCCAACGTCCGATAACCGTACTTCAGAAATCGAGGGAAAAAGAATGCTTGATCTACGTTTTATCCGAGAAAATCCGGAAATTGTCAAAGAAAACATCCGCAAAAAGTTTCAAGATCAGAAACTTCCGCTTGTGGATAAAGTGCTGGAATTAGACCGGCAAAACCGCGCCGCCATCACGGAAGCGGAGTCGCTCCGCGCAAGCCGCAACGCGCTTTCCAAGCAAATCGGCATGCTGATGGGGCAGGCGAAGAAAGACCCGTCCAAAGCCGCGGAAGCCGAGGACGTAAAGAAGCAAGTCACCGCCAACGCTGAGCGTCTCGCCTTTTTGGAGGGCGAGGAAGCGCGTCTGGACGAAGAGATCCGCAAGATCATGCTCGTCATTCCGAACATCATCGACCCGAGCGTGCCGATCGGACCGGATGATTCCGCTAACGTTGAGGTGCAGCGTTTCGGCGAGCCGACCGTGCCCGATTTTGAGATCCCGTATCACACGCAGATTATGGAATCGTTCGGCGGCATTGACATGGATGCTGCCGGCCGCGTTTCCGGCAACGGCTTCTATTATCTGCTCGGCGATATCGCCCGTCTGCACGAGGCGGTCATTGCCTATGCGCGTGACTTTATGATCGGCAAGGGCTTCACCTATTGCATTCCGCCGTTCATGATCCACGGCAACGTCGTCGAAGGCGTCATGTCGCAAACCGATATGGACGCGATGATGTATAAGATCGAGGGCGAAGACCTGTACCTGATCGGCACGTCGGAGCATTCGATGATCGGCCGCTATATCGACCAGATTTTGCCCGAAACTTCGCTTCCGCAGACGCTCACAAGCTATTCCCCCTGCTTCCGCAAGGAAAAAGGAGCGCACGGCATCGAGGAGCGCGGCGTCTATCGCATCCACCAGTTTGAAAAGCAGGAAATGATCGTCGTTTGCAAGCCGGAGGACTCGATGGCGTGGTATGACAAGATGTGGAAAATGTCGGTCGAGTTGTTCCGCTCCATGGAAATTCCCGTGCGGCAGCTTGAATGCTGCTCCGGTGATCTCGCCGATCTCAAAGTCAAATCCTGCGATATCGAAGCGTGGTCGCCGCGTCAGCAGAAATATTTTGAAGTCTGCTCCTGCTCCAACCTCGGCGATGCGCAGGCGCGCCGCCTGAAGATCCGCGTCCGCGGCGAGGATAAGAAGACCTACCTGCCGCACACGCTGAATAACACCGTCGTTGCGCCGCCGCGTATGCTGATCGCATTTTTGGAAAACCATCTGCAGGCGGACGGCTCGGTCACGATCCCCGAAGTTCTGCAGCCCTATATGGGCGGCACCAAGGTGCTCACGCCGAAGCAGGCGTAATATAGCACGAGAGAAAGAAAGGAGAAACACGATATGAAGAAGTTTTTTGAAGAATTCAAGGCATTTATCCAGCGCGGCAACGTCCTTGATATGGCAGTCGGCGTTATCATCGCCACAGCGTTCGGCAAGATCACGTCCTCGCTCGTCAACGACATTTTCCTGCCGTTTATCAGCTGGCTGATCGGCACACAGGATATGAGCGCGCTCAACGTCACGATCCGCGAAGCCGTGATGGACGGCGAAACCGTCGTGAAGGAAGCCATCGTCCTCGGCTTCGGCACGTTCGTCGGTGCGATCATCGACTTTATCCTGATCGCGCTTGTGGTCTTCTGCATCGTCAAGGCGTTCAACAAGGCGCGTGAAGCGGCGGAAAAGAAAAAGGAAGAACCCGCCCCCGAGCCCGAAGCAGAGCCCGAGCCCTCCAACGAAGAAAAGCTCCTCACCGAAATTCGCGACCTGCTGAAAAACAAATAATTTCTTTTCCAATCCGCGCCGCGGCAGAAGCTGCGGCGCGGATTTTTTTGCCGTCATCGGACTTTTCTTGACAGCGATGCCGATTTCCCATATAATTAAGGTGTGGAAATATCCCTGCTCCGGAGGTCCTGGCTATGAAAAAATACGCTCCTTTCATCCGTCTGCTGCTCGGCGCGCTGCTTGTCTGCGCGCTTGCTTCCGCTGCCTGTGCGGCAAATGCGAACAGCGCGTCCGCGCTGACCGCCGCGCTTTCCGGCGGCGACGCCACTGTCACGCTGACGGCGGATATCACGTATAACGCACCGCTGACGGTTCCCGAAGGTAAGACGCTGAATTTAAACGGCAAAAATCTCTACGTCACCGGCTTGACAAACAACGGCACGATCACAAAAAACGGAGGCAAACTGTGGGCGGACGTGTCCACGGCAGCGACGCTGACTGCCGCACCGACGACGGCCGACCTGTCGAACCTTTGGGCGGCGAACGAAGAATTGCTCGACCCCTACACCGATCTGGACGGTATTCGCTTCACCGCCGCCCTTGAAGCCACCGGCAAAGCCGTTTCAACGGCAATCGAACGGGAAAAAAGCTACACCCCGCGGATGTATGCCGCCGGTGCTTATACAAGCAACGCGGCACTCTACTATGCCAACGTGCGTATCCCTTCCGGAAAAACGCTTGATCTGAACGGACATAATATTTCCCTTCGCGCAATCGGCACGTCGTTTGGTGAGGGCGTGATTACACCAAACGGCAACATTTCCCTCTGGTTTTACGGCATCAGTAACGCCGTGCCGAATTTGGAAAACGCGCTTGCGCTGGCAAAAGAACGCAGCGGCATCGTCACCAATCTTCATCACACCAACAACAATTTGACCTGTACCGACGCCTATCCGATTCCGAACGGCATAACGCTTACGCACAACGGCACTTGGTCGCTCAGCGGTACGGTCGTGTTTGATTATACGGACGACGCCGACAAAGCGCGGACCGGCAGCGATCAGGCGACTTCTTTCGTGAAGGTCGTTACCGATAAAGCGTCACTCATCGCCGCGCTGCAAAGCGAAACGACGGTCACGCTCGGCAACAACATCGAATACGGCGCCGCGCTGACGATCCCCGAGGGCAAGACGCTAAACCTCAACGGCTATAACCTCTATGTGAAGAATCTGACCAATAACGGCTCGCTGAAAAATGATATTGGCGGTAGACTGTGGCTCGACGTCAATTCTGTG
Organism: Oscillospiraceae bacterium; assembly: GCA_017444195.1. Classification (GTDB taxonomy): domain Bacteria; phylum Bacillota; class Clostridia; order Oscillospirales; family Oscillospiraceae; genus RGIG3566. The sequence continues at coordinate 9,514 of JAFSXE010000034.1, read as the reverse complement.
ACCGCATTGACAGCTGCACCGACTTCGTCCGATCTTTCAACCCTTTGGGCGGCCGTTGAAGAACTAAACAGCTCAAAAACGGATTTCGGCGGTATCCGCCTCACAGCAAATATTGAAGCAAAAGACTATGTTTATAACGGATCGGACATGGCAGCTACCACAGCGTGGCAGAAAAAGAATCTGCCCAATATGTATGCGGCAGAAGCATTCAGCTCGACCGTCAGATACGGTATTGTGAAAATTCCGTCAGACAAGATGCTGGATCTGAACGGTTATACGCTGACCTTGCGTGCAATCAAGCCAACGCTTGGCGCCGGTACAATCCTTGCCAACGGTGGACGTATCGTGTTGTGGTATAACGCAACGAGCGGTCAAGCAGCAACACTTGCTAGTGCGGTTGCGCTTGCGAACGAGCGTCCCGGCATCGTATCCGCACTGTATCATACTACCCAAAGCATTACCTATACAAGCTATCCCATCCCCTCGGGTGTAACGCTGACAATCAATCCCCCTACCGGCACAAAGCCCGCAGCGGCGGACGGCGATATAACCTTCCTCGTTGCGAATCAATCTGACTTCACACGAACAGGTGCCAAGCTTGCCGCAAAATTTAAATTAACGCGTAATTTGACACTAAATGAAAACTTGGATCTCGGCAATAAAGACTTTTCTTTTAACGGTCATGTCATTTCCGGCAGCGGAAGAATTAAAACCTCCGGCAAAATCGTTTATAACGGCGGCGGCTATGTTGCGACTGTTTTTGACGAGACGCAACTTCGCAGCGCCTTGACCGAATCACATATCGCGCTAATCCGTCTCGGTCAAAGCATCACCCTCTCCGACGACATAGATCTCGGCACGATCAATTTTGACTTCGGTTCCTATGAGCTGAACGGCGGCACGATCAAAACGACCGGCGCAGTCTATTCTTCCGGCGGCGGCACCATGCGGACAGCGTTCACCGCAACAGAGTTTTGGACTTATCTCAACGAAATGCAGAACGGCAATTCTAAAATCGTCACATTGCGCCTCGGCGCAGATCTGGATCTCACCGGAAGCCAAACGAGCTCGACCTATCCGAATCTCTCTTATGCCGGCACGGCAAGCTCCGCCTATTTCAAAATTTCCGTCCCCGCAGGCAAAAAACTCGATCTCGTCGGCCATACGATAAAATACCGTCCCGTAAACTCCAACCTCGGCGAGATCGACACCGCCTACGCCGGACGCTTCGTGCTGCAAAACGTCGGGCCGAACAGTTCCAGCACCACGTCCACGAACCCCTACGGGCGTTGGTCGGATGCCGTTGCGCTTACCAATAACTACCCCGGTCTTGTCACCGAGTTTGTGCTCGGCGCTACCGTCGGCAGCGCTTCGACCAACGTTTCCGTTCCTGCCGGCGTGTACGTTTCCGGCAAGACGATCAAGGCAAGTACGCTGACGTTCAAGACCGGCGCAACGACCGCCCTTACGCATAGCGCGTCCACAGTCGTTTACGAATGCGCCAACGCTGCAGATTTCACGCGGCTGGGCTTTACCTCAGCGAATACCCTGCGCCTGTCTGCAGATATCCAAGACGATGAACTGACCGTCCGCGTTCGCAAGGGACAGACGCTGGATCTGAACGGGCATACGCTTTTCTGCGCCGCCGTAACGCTCGATGAAGGCGCGACGCTCCAAGAAAACGGCGGCGCGCTTCGCCGCACCGCAACAGCATCGACCGCAGCCGAGCTGGAAGCGGCATTGCAGATCTATACCGACGTGACTTTGACGGCGGATATCTCCGCGCCCAATACGGCATTCAGCGTGCCGCTGCGCGCCACGCTGGATCTCGGCGGTCACAACCTCACCTGCAAAAAACTCTCCGCACCGGTCGGCAGTGTCTTCGACAGCGCCGACGGCAAAGGTAAGCTGACGGCGGATACCTGCTCGATCATCGATCTTGAAAGCAATTATGTCCCCCTGTGCGACGGTGAAAGCTATCGCTTTTTCCGCGTGGAAAGCAACCTGCGCCGTGCGCCGGAAACGCTGGAAAACGGCGCATTGCGCTTTACTTTCCGCTATCGTTTCTCCAACGCCGACGCCTATGATCTGATCGCCGGCAGCAATAGCGGACTTAAGTTTTTCGTTAACCTTGTTTCCGACGGCAAAACTGCCGCAAGATTTGTCTATTCGGACACGCTGACGCAGACCTATGCCGAACGGACGGCGCAGGGCGAAAACGTCATCCTCCGCTTTGATCTGATCGGCACGTCGCGTCTTGGCGGCGAGGTCTATACCGACGCCTACCTTGCAAACGATGCGCTGATCGTCGAAAGCCACGCCACAGAAGCGGACGCGGCGCAGCGGCGGTATTTTGAAACGAAGGAAGAAACCGATATCTTGACCAAAACGGTCAAGGAGATCAAGGCGGTTGACGAGGATATCCTCCGCGAAGCGATCGTCCGCACGGCATTCGCCTATTACGATAAAAATCCGTACACGCAGTATGGCATGACGAACGACAACGGTTACGTGAAAAACCTGTACACCGGCGTCAATGACGAGTACACCGTAAATGGCGGCAAACAATACAAGACGAAAATCACGCAAGGCGGCAACGACTATTATTTCTTTGCCCTTGATAACGGTCAGTTTACCAATCTCGTCGCCACCCGCGCCCAGTACGGCCACCGCCGCCCGTTCGGTCTTTCACCGGAGCAGGTATGGTCGGATAACCTCTATATTTCGCAATGCTCGGGCTTCCCGTACTTCGTCTATTACAACACCTTCCGCAATACCGACGGCTCGCCGTATGAGATCTACGGCGGTCACCTGACGTATAATGGCGGATGGACGGGCAACGGCAGCGATTACCGGACGGATATGACTGTCCTTGCGTGGTGCGACCTGAATAACTCTGCTTCTACTTCGTATGCGCCGTACGGCAGCGAAAACGATTTCGCGACGGAACTCGGCAAGGTCAAGACGATGCAGGCGGGCGACATTCTGCACACCGAAGGGCATATTATGCTCTGCATCGGCGACTATGATAACGACGGCTACATTGAACTCATCCACAGCTGGCCGGTCGAAGGCGATATCGACACCCACGATTCCGATGAGCGCGGCAACCTGACGCCAAGCAACGTCTATCATCTTACAAGCAGCGGCACGATCAATACCACGCCGTACCGCGTTTCCGGCGAGCATCACGAAACGAGCGGCTGCCTGGAGATCATCTATTGGCAGGAAACCAAATGGGATGCCGACGGCAATCCGCTGGAAGGACGGCTGATGATCGATACGCCGCTGAGCGGCAAGGTTTCGGAAGAACAGACGCGCATCACCGTCAACGCCTCGCACCCCTATCTCTACGCCGTCCGTCCGCTGATGGCAACGGAAACGGACACGAAATACGACGTTGCGCTCTGCATGGACGATCTGACGCTGACGCCCGACGCGCAGACGCGACTGCGCTACGACCGCCTGAGCGTCGATAAATGGCTGGCGGACGAAAGCGGCGAGAATATGATCTACGCCACGCACACGCTATTGCCCGGTCAGACGCTCACCGTCCGGCTGCAGCTGACAAACAACAGCGCGCACGGCTATAACGTGCCGTTTGTCCAAGAGGAACTGCCCGAGGGCGTCACGCTGGTGGACGGCGAACTGCGCCATGAAAACATCGCCATTCGCGCCGGTGAAACCGTGGATCTGAGTTACAAAGTGCGCGTGAATGATGATTTGTCCGGCGGCATGACGCTGACGTTCCCGAAGGGCAGCGTACTCGGACTTGATACGCGCGAAATTACGATTCGCATCTCTGACGAGGTCGCCGATGCCAAAACGCTTACGGCGATCCGATCGACAAGCGATCTGCCTGCGTCGATCCAATCGCTTTCAGGGAAAGATCTCGATTTTGCCAATCAGTTCTACAGCGCCGTACTCGGCAAAAAAATTGCTTTGCCGAAAACGGTGGCGAACTGGGTAAAAATGCGGATGACAACCCGATACTGCCGCGGTCAGATCGCCGGCGTCAAGGATCAAATTGTCGAAACCTACGTGCCGCTGGCGGATATTGCGGATGAAGGCAATCCGTCGTTGACCCTTGCGCAAAAGACCAGTTTGAAGTTGGCGAAGCTTGAACTTCCGCGGACGCTGATTGGCCGCTTCCTTACGCTGAAGACGGATCAGTTCGAAATCGATGACAAGTTGACCACGCAGGACAAAACCGTCTATGTCACGCAAAAGTTGGACGTGTTCAATCGGTTATTTGAGGTCGGCTGGGATGAATACTATCTGCCCGGCGACGTGTTCCTCGTCGCCAAGCTGGATAACCCCGTCTATCCGCAGGCAACCACATTGGACACCGGCGTGGACAACGTGGAGATCTATATCTACCTCGGCAACAATCTGTGCGTCAAGCACACCGCGACCGGCACCACGGTCGAATCGTTCGACGATACCGTCGGTCAATGCGCGTGGGAAGGTCTGTTCGTTGCCCTGCGTCCGCTGACCATGAAGTAAGCGCTGACAAAAAAAGAACTCGGCTTTGGATAACCCAAAGCCGAGTTTTTTATTCTTCCGTGCTTTTCGCAAGATCTTTGACGATCTCTCCTGCGATCAACAGTCCGGCAACCGCCGGTACGAATGCCGTGCTGCCGGGAATATCTCGCCGCTCCGTGCATTTATGTTGCGCACCCGGCGGACATATGCAATGGCTGCGGCAGCTGATGGACGGGTCCTCACGCGGGCGAACAGGCGGCTCGTCGGAATAGACCACCTTCAGACTCTTAACGTTGCGCTTTTTTAATTCATGCCGCATCACTCTTGCCAGTGGGCAGACGCTCGTTTCATAAATATCCGCAACCTTCATGCGCCCGGCATCCAGCTTGTTCCCGGCGCCCATGGCGCTGATAACCGGAATATTTTCGCGTTTTGCCCGAAGGATCAGTTCGATTTTTGCCGTCACGGTGTCAACGGCGTCCACCACATAGTCGTATTCCGCAAACGGAAAATCATCGGCGTTTTCCGGAAGGAAAAAGCACCGATGCACGTCGATCTTCGCTTCCGGGTTGATTTCCAGCATGCGCTCTTTCATCACGTCCGTTTTGTATTTCCCGACCGTCTTTCTCGTTGCGATAATCTGCCGGTTCAGATTTGTCAGGCAAACTTTGTCGTCGTCGATCAGGTCAAACGCGCCGATTCCGCTTCGCACCAGCGCTTCGCACACGTATCCGCCGACGCCGCCGATCCCGAAAACCGCGACTTTTTTATTGTGCAGCCGTTCTATCGCCTCCGGACCCAAAAGCAACTGCGTTCTCGAAAACTGATTTAACATGCCCATCGCTCCCGCATTTTCTATAACAAGTCGGTTAGTTTCTTGGAACGGTAAAACGAGCGCATCAACTCGTCGGCTTCCTTCCACATCGGCAGCGTCTTGCACGCTGCCGCACGCGGACACGCTTCGGCATCCTGCGCAAGGCACGCCACCGTCGCCAGCGTGCCCTCGGCAAGTTCAATGATCTCGCCGACGTTGTATTCGTTCGGTTTTCGAACGAGCCGATAACCGCCGCCCTTGCCGCCGACGCCCTTGATCAGTCCGCCCTTCACCAAATCCTTAACAATAATCTCCAAATATTTTTTGGAAATGCCCTGGCGCTCCGCAATCTCCTTCAGCGGTACGCAGGACTCCGCCGCATGCTCCGCAAGATCCATCATTACGCGCAGCGCATAGCGTCCCTTCGTCGTAATCATTTTCTTCGCCTCCGTTTTTTCCATTATGCCACAGCCGGTGAATAAAAATCAAGCGTCTTCCAAAAATATATTGACATAGTAGGTTGATAGGCGTATAATCCAAGTACCACAAACAGGAGGCGCACTATGGAGATTTACGCAGATAATGCCGCCACAACCAAAATGAGCCGCGCAGCAATTGACGCCATGCTCCCCTTTTTGGATACGGTTTACGGCAATCCGTCCAGCCTGCATTTTGCAGGTCAGCAGGCAAAAGACGCGCTGGAAAACGCGCGTTTGACGATTGCGCGATGTTTGCGCGCAACGCCGAAGGAAATCACGTTCACCTCCGGCGGCTCGGAAGCGGACAATCAGGCGATCCGATCCGCCGCCGCCATCGGCAGACTTTCCGGCAAGCGGCATATCGTTTCCGATGCAATCGAGCATCACGCCGTGCTGCACACGCTGAAAGCGCTCGAGCGCGAGGGCTTTGAAGTCACGCTCCTGCCCGTATCGGCAAACGGCATCGTCGATCCCGCCGCCGTGGAAGCGGCGATCCGCGAAGACACCTGCCTCGTTACCGTCATGTACGCCAACAACGAGATCGGCACGATCCAGCCGATCGAGGAAATCGGCAATATCTGCCGCGCGCACGGCGTGCTGTTTCACACCGACGCGGTGCAGGCAGTCGGGCATCTGCCCATCGACCTTTCCGCGCTGCCGGTCGATCTGCTCTCCGCCTCGGCGCACAAGTTCCACGGACCGAAAGGCGTCGGCTTCCTCTACGCGAGAAAAGGCGTGCGCTTGACGCCGCTGATCGAAGGCGGCGCACAGGAGCGCGGCAAGCGCGCCGGTACGGAAAACGTCGGTGCAATCGTCGCCATGGCAGTTGCGCTGCAAGAGACGATCGACGCCATGCCCGAAACGGCAAAGAAACTCACCGCGCTCCGCAGCCGGCTGATCGCCGGACTCTCGGCAATCCCTCATTGTGCGCTGAACGGCGACGCGGAAAAGCGGCTGCCGTCCAACGTCAACTTCTGCTTCGAGGGCATCGAGGGCGAATCGCTGCTGCTTTTGCTGGATGATCGCGGCATCCGCGCGTCCTCCGGCTCGGCGTGTACCTCTGGCTCGCTTGATCCGAGCCACGTGCTGCTCGCCATCGGACGGCCGCACGCCGTCGCGCACGGCTCGCTGCGGCTTTCGCTCGGCGAGGACGCAACCGAGGAAGAAATGGATTATCTGATTGAAAACGTTGCACAAGTCGTTTCCTATCTGCGCGGCTTTTCGCCGGTGTGGCGCGACTTGTGCGCAGGAAAAACGCCGTTTTTGCTGTAAGGAGGAACCGTTTATGGCTTTGTATAGCGAAAAAGTGATGGATCATTTCCGCAATCCGCGGAACGTCGGCGTTCTCGAGGACGCCAACGGCGTCGGCGAAGTCGGCAACGCCAAATGCGGCGACATCATGAAAATGTATCTCAAAATCGAAGACGACGTCGTAAAAGACGTGAAGTTTGAAACCTTCGGCTGCGGCAGCGCCATTGCGTCCAGCTCCATGGCAACGGAGCTAATCAAGGGACAGCCCGTCAGCGAGGTCAAAAAACTGACGAACAAGGCAGTCGCCGAAGCGCTCGACGGACTGCCGGCGCATAAGCTGCATTGCTCCGTCCTTGCGGAAGAAGCGATTCAATCCGCGCTGGAGGATTATCAGAAACGGACGGGAAAGACGATCGAATAAACCGGTTGCGCGACGGAAAAATCTTCTTTTCTATATGAGCATATTCGGGACATACTACTTTTGCCGCGTGGCGCGGCAAATTGAGATGAACCGGAGGAAAGCAACCATGAAGTCGATTTTGATTAAGGATACCACACGCGAGGAGCGAGAGGAAATCGTTCAGCAAGCGCTGCGAGGAAGCTGCAGCTCAACCTGCGAATTCTGTTCCGGCTGCGATATTCGCGGCGGCAGCAGAGTGGAAACCATCTATCAGCCGTATATTGACGGGATCAAAGAAATCAGCGAAATTAACGCCGAATACACCGCCCCGTTTGTGCGGTAATCTTCTCACGAGGCAGCGGGTATGAATATCACACAACTAAAATACGTTCTGGAAATTGCCGGGTCGGCTTCCATGCGGAAGGCTGCCGAAAAGCTCTATGTTTCTCAGGCGGCGCTTTCGGCGAGCATTCGAGAACTGGAAGACGAACTCGGCGTTCTCCTCTTTGCGCGGACGAACAAAGGTATTTCCGTGACCGACGAAGGGCGAGAATTTTTGACCTACGCGAAAAAAGCAGTCGGGCAGTATGAAATTCTTGAGGATCGGTATTTATCGCACGAGGACGATAAAGATCGGTTTTCCGTTTCCACGCAGCACTATAATTTCGCCATAAAAGCCTTTACCGACGTAATGAAGAAAACCAAACCGAGCCGGTTTGTCTTCTCCGTTCACGAAACAAAAACGAAAGATGTTCTTGACGACGTCGGGAGTTTGAAGAGCGAAGTAGGCGTTATCTCTTTTTCCGGCTCGAATGAAGCCCTGATCCGGAAGCTCTTTCGCGATTATCAGCTGGCATTCACGCCTCTGATGCAAAGAGACACGTTCGTCTATGTATGGAAAAACCATCCATTCGCCGGAAGAAAAGAAATCTCCCTTGATGAACTGCGGGATTATCCCTGCGTTTCCTTTGACCAAAGCAGCGACGGCAGGTTTTACCTCACCGAGGAAGCCATGGCGGATTATACCTTTGATAAAATGATCAAGTCCGACGACAGAGCGACAACCATGGAACTGATCGCCGAACTCGGCGGATATTCCATTGGCTGCGGCATGTTGTCCCGGGAAGACTCCGTTCTGCAGGGACTTGTCGCAATCAAGATGAAAGAGGAAGATCCGCTGACCATCGGATACATAACGCGAAAAGGAAGCGTCCTGTCAAAATACGGCATGGCGTACATCGACGAACTGAAAAAATACAAGAAAATATAATGTGTGATAACCGTTGCTTATCACCGATAACAACAAGAATCGATTTTACAAACGTCCCGGGCTGTGATACAATAAAACCGCATTGAAGCCCAGCGCAATTTCATCGGCACAAGGAAAGGACGGTACATCGTATGTCAAACATCTATCAGGGTACGCTTGGACTGATCGGCAACACGCCGCTGGTCGAGATCACGAACATTGAAAAAGCGGACGCGCTTAGCGCGACCGTACTCGTCAAACTGGAATACTTCAACCCCGCCGGCAGCGTCAAGGACCGCATCGCCAAAGCGATGATCGAGGACGCCGAGGAACAGGGAAAACTGAAACCCGGCTCGGTCATTATCGAGCCGACTTCCGGCAACACCGGCATCGGACTTGCCGCCATCGCCGCCGCCAAGGGCTATCGCGCCATTCTCACGATGCCGGAAACGATGAGCGTGGAGCGCCGCAACATTCTCAAAGCCTACGGCGCGGAAATCGTGCTGACCGAGGGCGCAAAGGGCATGAAGGGCGCCATCGCCAAGGCGGAGGAACTCGCCGCCGAAATCCCGAACAGTTTTATCCCCGGGCAGTTCGTCAACCCGGCGAACCCGAAAATCCACAAGGAAACGACCGGTCCGGAAATCTGGCGCGACACGGACGGAAACGTTGATATCTTCGTTGCCGGCGTCGGCACAGGCGGCACGATCACCGGCACGGGCGAGTATCTGAAGGAGCAGAACGCCGCCGTCAAGGTGGTGGCGGTGGAGCCGGCGGACTCTCCCGTCCTGTCCGAGGGTCGCTCCGGCGCCCATAAGATCCAGGGCATCGGCGCG
>JAFSXE010000033.1 GCA_017444195.1 Oscillospiraceae bacterium | reverse complement strand
TCCATTGTAACGGATAACGGCAAAAGATGCAAGAGAAAGCCCCGTAAATAGGTGATTTACGCGGCTGAAAGCGATCGGATCTTTATTCGCCGTCATAGTTTCCCATCGTAAGCGTATGGGCAACCAGCGTCTTCCACGCTTCCTGTGCCGTCGGATCGGCAAGCAGCGCCGCCATATCCTCCGCAACACCGGCGTCTTCAAACGTGCCGCGTGCGCCTTCCCAATCGGCAAGGCAGGCATCCACCAACTGCACCACGTCGATAAAGTTGGCGTCAAACGCCGCGCGCTCCTCGTCCGTCATGCTCTCCCACGCCGCCAGCATCGTATCGCGCAGCGTCGGAACATCCACGATGTCCATGCGATTGATCACGGCGAAGCGGAACGCTTCGCAAGCCGCCTGCGCCATGGCGAGCGAACTGCCGCTCGTGCCCTGCAAAAAGCCGCCGATCACGTGGAAGTAGTCATTGACGAACGCCTCCTGCGTCGGCACCTCGCCGACGAACGACACGCGTTCGAACTGCATATCCTTACCCGCGTCTTCTTTGGCATCCTGCCAGACGAGATTGCCGTTTTCCAGCAGCGTAAACTGCACCGCGCCGTCCGCATATTCTTCTACCGACGAGGCAACGTCGCCGTTATCGGCATAAACCACGGTCTTTCGCGTGCCGGTGCCGACGAGCGCGTTTGCCGCTTCGTCATACGTGCAGGTATAGTCCCATTCGGCCGCCTCTGCATAGGAGCTGCCCCAATGGATATGGCAGTTGAACGCTTCGCCTTCCTTTGCGATTTCCAGCGTTGCTCTGTCGCAGACCCACGTCCCGACAAACGCCGCGCCGACTTCCGACGTTTCGTCCGTCGTCGCTTCTGGCTGTTTCGGCTCGCCGCACGCCGCAAGAGAAAGCAGCATCAGCGCCGCAAGCATCATGCAAAGAATTCTTTTACCCATTCGTTTCATTTGATCGTATCCTTTCTTTCGGCAACTGCCGATGTCTTTTTTGATTGTAGCGAATCTTACGCGAAGATGCAAGCGAAAAAACAGAGGTTCCGCCGCAAACAAAAGCACTTGATAACAGGCGGAAAATGTACTAAAATAAGGATAATCTATCATCGGCGAAACACGAAACGGAGGAATTACGATGCTGAACATAACCAAAACCGCCGAAAACGGGGCGGTAACCTTTGCGCTAAGCGGCCGTCTGGACACGGCGACGGGGCCGGAGTTGGAGCAGACGCTTATTGCGTCTTTGGACGGGGTCCGCGAACTGACGCTGGATTTTTCCAACCTCGAATACATTTCCTCGGCAGGTCTGCGCGTTCTCTTGGGCGCACAGAAAACCATGAACAAGCAGGGTACGATGAAGATCACGCACGTTAATGCATCCATTATGGATATCTTTGAAGTTACAGGCTTTTCGGATATTCTGACGATCGAATAACCAAAAAGGAGCGTAACCGATTATGGATCATGTTGAATTAACTCTTTCCGGACGCATCGACTCCGGCAACGCCGCAGACGTGGAAAGCCGTCTTCTATCGCAGCTCGGCGGCGCTTCCTCCGTCACGCTGGACGCAAAGGAACTGCAATACATATCCAGCGCCGGTCTGCGCGTCATTCTTCGGCTGAAGAAGACCTGCTCTGATCTGCGCATTATCAACGTCAATTCCGAAGTCTATGAGATTTTGGACATGACGGGCTTCACCGAGATGATGCCGGTGGAAAAGGCGTATCGCGTTGTTTCCATTGAAGGATGCGAAGAGATCGGGCGCGGCGCAAACGGCACGATCTACCGCATTGACAAGGATAACGTCGTCAAGGTCTATAACAATGCCGACGCGCTTGCCGATATTCAGCACGAGCGCGAAGTGGCGAAACTCGCGCTCATTCTCGGCGTGCCGACGGCAATCTCCTACGACGTGGTGCAGGTCGGCAACAGCTACGGCTCGGTTTTCGAACTGCTCAACGCGCGTTCCTTCTCGAAAATTCTCGCTACCGAGCCGGAAAAACTCGACTGGTGCGTGGCGGAATACGTGAAGATGCTGAAGATCATCCACGGCACCGTCGTGCCGGCGGGAAAACTGCCGGATATGCGCGAAACGGTGCTTGGCTGGGCGCGGTTTATGCAGGATCACCTTCCCGAAGCGGCAGGCAAAAAACTGCTGGCGCTCGTGGAGGCCGTGCCGCACGACGACCATATGCTCCACGGCGACTATCATACGAAAAACCTCGAACTGCAAAATGACGAGGTCCTGCTGATTGATATGGATACGCTTGCCGTCGGGCATCCGATCTTCGAACTGGCAAGTATGTATAATTCGTTCATCGGCTATTCGGAATCGGATCACGAGATTATCAAAAAATTCCAGGGTTTTGACTTTGAAATGGGACGCACGTTCTGGCGCAAATCGCTGGCGGCGTATCTCGGCACGCAGGACGAGGTAAAACTTCAAGAAGTGGAAAACAAAGCGCGTATCGTCGGCTACGCCCGTATGATCCGCCGTTCCATCCGCCGTGGCGGTATGGACTCCGAATTCGGTCGGAAAGAGATCGCGCACTGGAAAGAGGAGTTGTTGGCGCTGCTTGAAACGACGGATACGATCCTCTTCACGACGGAAAACGCATGATGGCAGGATCAATCGACCTGCACATGCACACCACCGTCTCCGACGGAACGGATACGCCCGCAGAACTTCTGCGCCGCGTCAGGCAGACGGGGCTCTCGCTGTTTTCCGTCACGGATCACGATGCGATCAAAAGCGCGGTGATTCTTTCCGAACTGCTGAAAGACGGCGACCCGGGCTTTCTTTCGGGCGTGGAGTTTTCCTGCAAGGACGAAAACGGTAAATACCACATTCTCGGCTACGGTTACGATCCCTGCGCTTCGTCGATCCGCGAGGTCGTGCAATATGGTCATTCGCTCCGCGTGAAAAAAGTGCAAAAGCGGCTGGATTTTCTCAAACACGAATTTTCCTTCACGTTTACAGAGGAAGAGTTGTCCCATCTCATGACGCTGGACAATCCCGGAAAACCGCACATCGCCGGTCTGATGGTTGCGCACGGGTACGCCGACAGTATCAAAACCGCGATCCGCGACTATATTGATCGCCTTCATTTCAGCAACGAGTACGTCCGTCCCGAAGACGCAATCCGCGGCATTCTCGGCGCGGGCGGCATCCCTGTGCTGGCACATCCCTGCTACGGCAGCGGCGATCAACTGATTTTGGGCGAGGAGATGGACGCACGAATTCGGCATCTGACCGCATTCGGCTTGCAGGGGCTGGAGGGCTTCTATTCCGGCTTCACGGAAAAACTGCGCGCGGAGATTCTTGCCTTTGCCGCGCAGTACGATCTTTACGTGACCGCCGGAAGCGACTACCACGGCAAGAATAAACTGATTGCGCTCGGCGATAACGGACTCGGCGGCACGGAAACGTACCCCGAAGGTCTGCGGCGTTTTTTACGGGATGTCAAAAAAATCAGAATGCCGGACGGCGTGCCGGATGAAAAGTTCAACTAAGCATAAAAAGGCGTGAAGTCTTTGGACTTCACGCCTTTTTGGCACTCGCGAGAGGAGTCGAACCTCCGGCCTGCCGCTTAGGAGGCGGCCGCTCTATCCAACTGAGCTACGCGAGCATACGAAAAGCATCCTATGAAAAAAGCACCTGCGGTTGCAGGTGCTTTTTGGAGCTGGTGGCCGGACTTGAACCGGCGACCTGCTGATTACGAATCAGCTGCTCTACCAACTGAGCCACACCAGCGTCTTCCAACGGAATTGTATTTTAGCATACTTTTTCCCGTTCGTCAATCTTTTTCTCTTTACACAAACAAAAAAATTGGCTATAATGACCTCAAACGAAAAAAGCGAGTGATACGATGATCGAATTTGACGATTACAAGGTCAAACTGAACAACCTACGCCCGAAGCTGGACGCGCTTGCCGATTCGCTTGATCTCGGCAAAGCCAAAGACGAACTGGAGCGGCTGCACGCGCAGATCGAATCGGACGGTTTTTGGGACAACCAGGAGATTTCTCAAAAAGTCATGAAGCAGGCGCGGCTGCTGGAATCCAAGGTGGAGCGCTACGAAAAGATGACCGCCGAATGGGATGACCTTTTGACCATCTGCGAAATGGCGCTGGAAGAAAACGACGATTCCATGCTTGACGAACTGAAACAGGGCTACGACGATTTGGAAGCAAAAATGGAAGCGTCGCGGCTGGAAAGCCTGCTGACCGGCGACTACGACGCGAACAACGCGCTCGTTTCCTTCCAGGCAGGCGCCGGCGGCACCGAGGCGCAGGACTGGGCTTCGATGCTCTACCGTATGTATACGCACTGGGCGGAAAGCCACGGCTACACCTATAAAATCCTCGACTACCTTGACGGCGACGAAGCCGGACTCAAATCGGCAAGTATCCTGATCGAGGGCGTGAACGCCTATGGCTTTCTGAAAAGCGAAAACGGCGTGCATCGCCTCGTCCGTATCTCGCCGTTCGACGCCAACGCGCGGCGGCAGACGTCGTTTGCGTCGGTCGAGGTCATTCCCGAAATCACCGACGACAGCAAGGACGTGGAAATCCGTCCCGAGGACATCGAAATGCAGGTCTACCGCTCCTCCGGCGCAGGCGGTCAGCACATCAACAAAACGTCCTCGGCGGTGCGCCTGATCCATAAGCCGACGGGCATCGTCGTTTCCTGCCAGACACAGCGCGATCAGTTCCAAAACCGCGAAACGTGTATGCGCATGCTCCGCTCCAAGCTGATCGAGATCAAAGAGCGCGAGCATTTGGAAAAGATTTCCGATATCAAGGGTGCGCAGCAAAAGATCGAATGGGGCAGCCAGATCCGCAGCTACGTCTTTATGCCCTACACGCTGGTCAAGGACACGCGCACCGGCTTTGAAACGTCCAACGTCAATGCCGTAATGGACGGCGATTTGGACGGTTTTATCAACGCGTATCTCACCTGCGCCGCAACGGGAACGTGGGTCACGAAATAAGATTTCGGCAAATCGGCAACTTTTTCTTGCATTTTCCGTTCCGTTATGGTATGATAACTTTCGCCGCAAGGCAAAAAATGCTGTTTTCGGCTGCGTTTGGCCGTATTTTTGGAGGTATATGATTATGAATCCTACGCTGAAACTGATTCTTACCATTCTGCAGGTCCTCTGCGCCGTTGTGCTTGTCGCCATCGTTACGATGCAGTCCGGCAAAACGTCCGGTCTCGGCAGCACGGTCAGCGGCTCGGCGGAAACGTTCCTTTCGCGCAACAAGGGCGCTTCGCTCGATGCGAAGCTCAGCCGTGCGACGAAGTGGGTTGCCGGTGTGTTCATGCTGCTCACGCTCGTGCTGAACCTGATCTGATATGAAGCATAAAAGAAGTCCGTTCCCAATGGGAACGGACTTCTTTTATGCTTCATATCGTTCAATCGACGCACCGGTATAGTAATGCGCCAAAATCTCGCGGTAGGTGCTTCCTTGTCGCGCCATTGCTTCCGCACCGAATTGGCTCATGCCCACACGGTGACCGCTGCCCAAAACAGAAAACACCAGTCCGTTTTCCTCCGCGGCAACAGTGAAATTCGTGGACGCCAAGCCGAATAACCGCTGGATCTGTGCGCCTGAATAACGCGCGCCGCCAATCGTAACGGACGCAACGCCGCCGCCTGCCGTGCGCGTCGTTTCCCCGATCCACGTCGGCGGTGCGCCGTCCAACATCGCGGCGGTCAGCGTGTTTCTCGCCTGCTCCGCGCTGACACGAACGGTGGACGCATAGGGTTTTGCCGCCTCCTCGCCGGGGCTGGCTACCGAACGCAGATACGGCACGTTGCCGCCCCACACGGCAACGGCGTCTTCCGTTCTGCCGCCGGAGCAGGAAAAATACACGGCCTCGCACAGAGCGCCGTCGTAACGGAGCACCTCGCCGTCGGTGGCAACCACGGCGTTTTCGGCGCGCGCCCAAGCCTCGTCAAAGCCGCTGCCAAGCTTCTGCCGCAGCGTATCGACCGTTTGGCACGCCTGGCAGCAGCCGGGGTCGGCGCAGACATCGCAGCCGCTGTGCTTGTGCTTTTGTGCCGTGGAAAGCGCAATCGTCCGCGCCGCGACGATCTGCGCTTTAAATGCTTCATCGGAAAAATCGGCATATAACTCCGAAAGCACAACGCAGGTCAGATACTCCCGCATGGAAACCGACTGCACCTCACCGCCGCGCTTGAGCAGCACGATCAGCGATTCATCGGCGGACGGCGGCCCTTCCTGCGGCGGCTCCTCGATTCGCAAGACATAGGGTTTTTGCGGCGGGCGGCGCACCTGTATCGAAACAGCGGCAGGCGGCGCAGCAACGGGTTTTGTTTGGGTAACGGGAATCGTGCCGGTCAACAGCAGCGTCAAACCGAGCAGCAGAAAATCGCGCATTTTCTCGCTCTCCTTTCCCCATCATTCTATCCAACGCCGCATATTCTCATACCTTGACAGCACTTTTTGAAAATCGTATAATGGGAAAAAGACTACGAATGGGAGCCGAGCACCATGTTCAAACAATCCAAAAAACCGCTGGTCATTCTGCTGATTTTGGCGGTGATCGTTCTCGCCGGATGCATATGGATCATCGCGGCGGATCGTTCGCCGGAAACCTGCGTTGCGCGCGGCACCGCCGCCCTGAACGCCGGAAAGTACACCGCCGCCGTGCGCTATCTCTCTGCCGCCGTGGATCGCGGCATTGACGACGTAGACGTGTCGCTCGACCTTGCCGAAGCGTACCGTCAGACCGGCAACTACACCAAAGCCGAATACTCGCTGGTGCGGGCAATGAGTCGCCATGCAGACGACACCCGTCTGTATCTTGCGCTGTGCCGCGCCTATGCCGAGCAGGGCAAGTTCTTGGACGCTTTCGATCTTTTGGACCGTATCGCCAACGACGCAGTCAAGGCGGAATTGGACGCCATGCGTCCCGCCGCGCCGCATCTGACGCCCGACGGCGGATTCTTCTCCGATTACATCACCGTTTCCGCCTACTGCACGGCAGGGCATCTCTACGTCAGCACCGACGGCGGCTTCCCCGTTTCAACGGAGCAGGCATACTCTGAGCCGATTGCGCTCGGGCGCGGAGAAACGACGATCTGTGCGATTGTCGTGGACGATCAGGGACTTGTCAGCCAGCCCACGATTGCGAAGTATACGATCTCCGGCATTATGGAAGAAGTCACCGTTTCCGACGCCGCGCTGGATGCGATTCTGCGCGAAGCACTCGGCAAAAACGCAGAGGACACTTTGATGTCCGGCGATCTTTGGACGATTGAAGAACTGTGGCTGACCTCAGACGTAAAGGATACGACCGCGCTGCAATACTGCGTCGGGCTGAAAAAACTGACGATCGACGGCGGAGCGTCCTCGGATCTCTCCTTCCTGCCGCTGCTTTCGCACCTGGAATCGCTGACGCTGACCGGCCGCACGCTCTCCTCCGGCGATCTCAATCAGATTGCCGCCGTGACGAGCCTGCAATCGCTGAACATCGCCAACTGCGCCGCGCGCGATATCGGCGCGCTGAAATCGCTGACGGATTTGAAAGAACTGAATCTCTCGGACAACATCGTAGAAAATCTTGACGCCATCGCATCGATGCAGCAGATCGAGGTGCTGAATCTGCACAACAACCCCGTAACGAGCATTTCCGCACTGCGCGGCTGTATGAATCTGTGTGTGCTGGACGTTTCCTCCTGCAAGCTGACCAACCTCAACGCGCTTGCCGACCGTCCGGCGCTGGAGGAACTGAACGCCGACGCCAACCGCCTAACGACGCTGGAAGCGCTGCGCGGCTGCACAGGGCTGAAATCGTTAAATGTTGCGGAAAACGCGCTGACCGACGTTTCGATTCTCGCCGAGCTGGTCGCGCTGGAAACGGTCGATCTCAGTCACAACGAACTGGAATTGCTGCCGAAATTCAACTTGGAAAAGAGCGCACTTTGCAATATCGATTTGAGCCATAACAAGGTTTCCTCGCTGGAGCCGCTGCGCGATCTCGTCTATCTCAACTACATTTTTGCCGACGATAATGAGATTCGTGATCTTTCGCCGGTTGCCGGCTGCTACAACCTCGTGGAAATCAGCGTGTGGGATAACCCGATCGACAAGTCCACGATCCAATCGCTGACCGAACATTCGATCCGTGTCCGCTATAATCCAAACTGATAAAGAAAAAGCGGGAGCAAGTTCAAAACTTGCTCCCGCTTTTTCTTTCAAATCTGGTCCGCCAAAAGTTGCTCCGCCGCTTCGGCGGCGGCAAGGCGGATCTGCTCGCGATTGCCGTCAAAGTGATATTCTCGCACGACCGTCGGCTTAACGGCCGACGCAACGGCGAGATAGACCAAACCGACCGGCTTGCCGCTGCCGTCGCCATTCGGCCCGGCAAGTCCCGTGGACGAAACGGCATAGTCCGCGCCGATCAGCATCCGCACGCCCTCCGCCATCGCCTGCGCCGTTTCGGCGCTGACCGCGCCGTGCGCCGCCAAAATCGCCTCCGGCACGCCGAGCACGTCACGCTTGACATCAATGGTATAACTGATCACACCGCCGCGATAGACTGCACTGCTGCCGGAAACGTCCGTCAGTCGCTTGCCGATCAGTCCGCCGGTGCAGCTTTCCGCCGTGGCGACGGTCTTACCCTGTTCGCGCAGCAGCGCGACAAGCGCGTCAGTCTTCATAATACTTCACCCGAACGCGTTCGACCTTTTGGAGCGCATCGGCAACGAGCGCGTCCACGTCGAGTTTGGCTTCCGCCTTTTCCACTTCCTCCAGCGTCGGACGGGTGCGCGGATGCTTGGGCGTAAAGACGGTGCAGCAGTCTTCATACGGCAAAATCGACGTTTCCATCGTGCCGATCTGACGCGCCGTGCGGACGATCTCCTCTTTGTCCATGCCGATCAGCGGCGTGAACAGCGGCAGGTCGATCACCGCGCCGGTCGTGACCATCGCCTGCATCGTCTGACTTGCGACCTGACCGAGGTTTTCGCCCGTGATCAGGCATTGGCAGCCGTGATCCTTGGCGATTGCCTGTGCAATCCGCATCATAAACCGCCGCATAATCAGCGTGAAGTATTCCTCCGGGCAGTTGTCGCGGATCGCCTCCTGCACCTGTGTGAAGCCGACGATATCCACGGTCATTTTTCCGGTGTATTTCGTAATCAGCCGCGCCAGCTCCAGTACTTTTTCCTTCGCACGCTCCGAGGTATACGGATAGGAGAAGAAGTGGATGCACTCCAACTCCACGCCGCGCTTCGCCATACGATAGGCGGCAACCGGCGAATCGATACCGCCGGAGAGCAGCACCGCGCCGCGTCCGCCGATGCCGTGCGGCAAACCGCCGGCGCCGGGCTCGCTCGGTCCGTGAATAAACGCTGCATGCTCGCGGATCTCAATATGGACGGTGAACGCCGGATTATGAACGTCCACCAGCAGTTCGGGCATCGCTTCGGCGATCCTGCCGCCGATCTCCTGCGAAATCTGAATGGAGTTCAGCCCGAACGACTTATCGGCGCGCTTCGTTTCCACCTTGAAACTCTTCGCGGCGGCAAGCGTGTCGCCGAGGTACGTCATTACGCCGTCGAAGATCGCATCCATCGTCTTTTCCACGGGGAAGGCACGGGCGACCGCCGCAATGCCGAACAGCGTATGGCACGCTTCCCACGCGCTTTCCACGTCGCAGTCCTCGGAAAGCGGCGTGACGTAGACCGTCGACTGCCGAAGGTTGACGTCAAACGAACCAAAATGCTTCATTCGGCGGCGGATATTTTTGCAAAGCCGCGTTTCAAAGGTAAAGCGATTGGCGCCCTTGAGCACGACCTCGCCGAGTTTCAGCAAAAACATTTCCTGCATGGGTAACACTTCTTTCCTTAGGTTTGGCTGCCGAGCGGATAGTTGCGGAACTGCACCGCCTCGGCAATATGTCTGGTTAAGATGCGCTCGCTGCCGGCAAGATCGGCAATCGTTCGCGCCACGCGCAGCACGCGGTCATAGCTTCGCGCCGTCATGCCGTAAAGGTCGAAGGCGTTGCGCAAAAGCGCCTCCGCTTCCTCGTCCAATTCGCAGTCGCGGCGGATCTGCGCGGTGCTCATCATGGCATTGCACGTCAGACGATCCGCTTTCAGCCGCGTCTGCTGGATCTTCCGCGCCGCGTCCACGCGTGCCTTGACCGCGGCGGACGATTCGCCGTCTGCGCGGTCGCGCAGATCGTCGAACGACACCGCCGGCACGGAAACGATAATATCAATGCGGTCGAGCAGCGGTCCGGAGATGCGCGAAAGATACTGCTGCACCGCCTGCGGCGTACAGGTGCAGCGTCCCGAAGGATCGCCGTACCAACCACAGCGGCAGGGATTCATTGCGCAGACGAGCATAAAATTACTGGGATAGGTAACCGTGCCGCCGACGCGCGAAATCGTCACAACGCCGTCTTCCAGCGGCTGCCGCAAAATCTCCAGCGTATCGCGGCGGAACTCCGGCAGTTCATCGAGAAACAGCACGCCCAAATGCGCAAGCGAGATCTCGCCCGGGCGCGGCACGGTGCCGCCGCCGGCAAGTCCCGGCGCGGAAACGGTATGGTGCGGCGAACGAAACGGCCGCACCTGCACCAAAGGATGCTTCGCCGAAAGTTTCCCCGCCACGGAATGGATCCGCGTGACTTCCAGCGACTCCTCCCGCGTCATATCCGGCAGGATGGACGGCAGCCGCTTGGCAAGCATGCTCTTGCCCGAGCCGGGCGGCCCGATCAAAAGCAGGTTGTGACCGCCGGCAGCGGCGATCTCCATCGCGCGCTTGACGGTTTCCTGTCCGCGAACATCCGCAAAATCAAGCAGTTCCGTCTGCTGCGCCGTTGGAATCCACGGCGACGCCGGCGTAAGCGGCGCTTCGCCGGAAAAATGCGCGGCAAGCGAGCCGACCGTATCCACCGCGTAGACCGTCAAGCCGTCGGCAAGCGTTGCTTCCGCGGCATTTTCCGCCGGAACGTACAGCGCGTCAATACCGATATTCTTCGCCGCAAGCGCCATCGGCAAAACGCCGGGCACAGCGCGGAGTTTTCCCTCCAAACTGACCTCACCGAGAAATGCGGCGTTTTCGGGCAGCGCCGGGTATTCGCCCGAAGCGGACAGCATGGCAAGCAGGATCGGCAGGTCGTAAAGACTGCCGGTTTTTTTCGTGTTGGCAGGCGCAAGGTTGACCGTTACGTGGCTCGTCGGGAACTTTGCGCCGCTGTTTTTGATCGCAGCGCGGACGCGGTCACGCGATTCTTTGACTGCGGCGTCGGGCAGACCGACAACGTCAAATGCAGGCAAACCCTGTGCGATATTGCATTCCACGGTGATCTCGTAACCTTCGATTCCGTTGAGTCCGAGCGAACGAACGCGGCTGTACATGCCATGACACCCCCGACCTTGTTTTTGTCATTCTACACGATTTTTACAAAAAATACAAATCCTTTCCGCTTTTCCTGCAAAAAAGACGTTTTCGCGGTTTACTTTATCTTTTAATTGTGTTATCATAGATGCAGGTTATGATGAGTAAAACCATACTCAATAAAATTGGAGGGCTGTTCATGAAACGCAAGTTCAAGACCATGGATGGCAACACGGCTGCCGCGCACGTATCGTATGCGTTCTCGGAAGTCGCTGCTATCTACCCCATCACGCCGTCGAGCCCGATGGCGGACCTGGTAGACCAGTGGTCCGCAAACGGACTGAAGAACATTTTCGGCACGAAAGTCAACGTTGTCGAGATGCAGTCCGAAGCCGGCGCCGCCGGTGCGGTCCACGGTTCGCTCGGCGCCGGTGCGCTGACGACCACCTATACCGCCTCGCAGGGTCTGCTGCTGATGATCCCGAATATGTATAAGATCGCAGCAGAGCAGCTGCCCTGCGTGTTCCACGTTTCGGCGCGTACCGTTTCCACGCACGCGCTGAACATCTTCGGCGATCACTCCGACGTTATGGCGTGCCGCCAGACCGGCTTCGCCATGCTGTGCGAAGGCAACGTGCAGGAAGTTATGGACCTCGCACCCGTGGCGCATCTGGCTGCGCTGAGCGGCAAGGTGCCGTTCATCAACTTCTTCGACGGCTTCCGTACCTCTCACGAGATCCAGAAGGTCGCCGTGTGGGATTACAAAGACCTCGCCTCGATGTGCGACATGAAGGCGGTCGAAGAATTCCGCAAGCACTC
>JAFSXE010000001.1 GCA_017444195.1 Oscillospiraceae bacterium | reverse complement strand
CGCAGGCGGCGATATCGTCGTGCAGGTCAGTGACAGTATGTCAACGCAGATGGATATTCGCTATAAGCGAAAATATGTTGCCGAAAACGGCGCGGACGGACAGGGCTCGCGCAAAAACGGCAACGGCGGCAAGGCGCTTGTCATCCGCGTTCCGCGCGGCACGCTTATTCGGGACGCCGAGACAAACGAGATCATCAAGGATATGTCCGACGGCGAGCCGTTTGTGCTCTGCCGCGGCGGACGCGGCGGCTGGGGCAACGCTCACTTTGCGACGCCGACGCGTCAGGTGCCCCGTTTTGCCAAGGCAGGGCTGGAGGGCGAGAGCCACGACGTCGTGCTTGAGCTGAAGCTGCTCGCCGACGTTGGCCTCATCGGCTTCCCGAACGTCGGCAAGTCGACGCTGCTCTCGGTCGTTTCCAAGGCGCAGCCGAAAATCGCGAACTACCACTTCACGACCCTCTTCCCCAACCTCGGCGTGGTCTATGTCAACGAGGAGTCAAGCTTTGTCATGGCGGACATCCCCGGCATCATCGAGGGCGCGAGCGAGGGTGCGGGGCTTGGTCACGACTTTCTTCGCCATGTCGACCGCTGCCGGCTGCTCGTTCACGTGGTGGACGTCTCCGGCAGCGAAGGGCGCGACCCGGTCGAGGACTTCGACGCGATCAACGCCGAACTCGCGGGCTGGTCGCCGGAGCTTGCCGCGCGGCCGCAGATCGTGGTCGCGAACAAAATCGACATCATGACGGACGATTCCCTGCTGGAAAAGCTGCGCAAACACATTGAGCCGCTGGGCTGTCCGCTCTTCGCCCTCTCCGCCGCGAGCCATACCGGCACGCGCGAGCTTGTGCAGAAGATTGCGGAAAAGCTCGCGGAGCTGCCGCCCGTGACGGTCTACGAGCCTACCTTCGTTCCGCGTGTGCCGGACGTCAACGCGGACGAGCCGCTGGAAATCGAAATTGTCGACGATGTGTGGTACGTCTCCGGCAAGTGGCTGGAACGCCTGATGTCGAACGTCAACTTCTCCGACTACGAAAGCCGGATGTTTTTTGACAAGGCGCTGCGGGAAAACGGCGTTTTTGCACAGCTTGAGGAGCGCGGCATAAAAGATGGCGACACAGTTGATCTTTATGGCTTGCAATTTGAGTATCAACGGTGATATAATAAAAAACACAGATACAGCACTTAATTTTTTTGCAAAGGAGATCTGAACCATGACCGAACAGGAAAACCGCGCCCACGACCTTGCCGTGGTCTTCGCCCAAGAGCTTCATCACGATCTGAAAGCCGAATCCGACAAGAGCACCCTCGACTTCCTCTACAAAAAATTCCTTGAGGATTACCGTTCCGCTTACGAGTATTTCAGCAGACACATTTCCTGAATCCTTCTCTCCCTCCCCGGTTCAAGCCGGGGAGGGATTTTTCTTTTTCGCCGCCGGTCCGTGTCAAAGGTTAACATAACTGTCTTCTGGTTAACATAATTTTTAAACTTCGTAATATAGTACCACTTTTTCGTAACATAGTGAATGTTCAACCGCCGCTCGAAGGTCTATAATTTTTTCGGCAAAGCTTTTTAGTACATTTGGAAGGAGTCTGAACATGAAAAAGAAAGGTTTTGCGGCGCTGCTCCTGTGCTTCGTTCTGGCGCTGGCGCTGCCCTGCGTTTTCCCCGCCTCCGCCGCCTCGAGCGGCAGCTGCGGTGAGAATGTGAGCTACACGCTCGAAAACGGCAAGCTGACCGTCTCGGGCAGCGGCGAGATGGCGGACTGGAACATCAACAACAGCCATACCTGCCCGCCGTGGTACGACGAAAGAAGCACGATCACCTCGGTCGAGGTCAAAAGCGGCGTGACGAGCGTCGGCAACTGCGCGTTTAACGGCTGCGACAATCTCACAAGCGTCTTGCTGCCGAATACGCTGACCAGAATCGGCGAGCGCGCGTTCAGAAACTGCTGCAACGAGAACTTTGTCGACATTCATCTGCCGGAGTCGCTGCGCACGCTCGGCGAGCACGCGTTTGCCAATGACCGCTATCTGCACATGGTCACGATCCCGCACGGCGTGACGGAGCTTCCCGCCTACGTTTTTGAAAGCTGCCAAGGGCTCTTTGACGTCACCGTGCCGAGCACCGTGACGAGCATCGGCGCCAACGCGTTTTTGAACACGCCGCTCAGCGACCTCCACTACGAGGGGGCGCGGGAGGCGTGGGACGCGCTCAAGGCGGAGCATGTCGCCGCGGACGGCAACGGCAGGCTGGACACGGCGCGCATCCACTGCGACGCCTCGATGGCGTATGTGCAGTGCATCAAGGGCGTGACCTGCGGGCGCGGGCTGACCT
>JAFSXE010000032.1 GCA_017444195.1 Oscillospiraceae bacterium | reverse complement strand
GGAGACCGCCGACGTTGTGATGCGCCTTGACGGGGCCGCTCTCCAGAATGTCGGGATAATGGTGCCCTGTGCCAGGAACTCGATGCCTTCCTGTTTGCGCGCTTCTTCCTCGAATACGCGGATGAATTCCGCGCCGATGATCTTGCGCTTCGTTTCGGGATCGGACACGCCGGCGAGCTTGTCCAGGAAACGGTCGACCGCATCCACGTAGATGAGGTTGGCGTTCATCTGATTGCGGAACACTTCGATGACCTGCTCCGGCTCACCTTTGCGGAGCAGCCCGTGGTTGACGTGAACGCAGGTCAAGTTCTTGCCGACTGCGCGAATGAGCAGCGCCGCGACGACGGACGAATCCACGCCGCCGGAGAGCGCCAGCAAAACCTTGCCGTCGCCGACCTGCTTCCGAATCGCTTCAATCTGCTCGGCAATAAATGCCTCTGCCTGCTGCGCCGTTTCAATGCGCTGCATCGTTGCGGGACGAACGTTCGAATCCATAGTTACCAATCCTTTCATTTATCAATCCATTACTGCTTACGAAATTGAATTGTGCCGTTTTCCGTGCTGTCGATGATCGCCAGCGAGTAAACGTCGATTCCCTGCTCACGCAGCGCGTCGCCGCCGCCCTGGAAGCCCTTTTCCACCGCAATGCCGATGCCGCGCAGTTCCGCGCCGGCCTGCTTCACGATGTCGATCAGTCCGTGGACTGCCATGCCGCGCGCCATAAAATCGTCAATGATCAGCACTTTATCCGTGCTTTTCAGCCATTCCTTGGAGAGAATCAACGTAACATTTTTCTTATAGGTATAGGAGACGATTTCACTTTTGTACAGACCGCCTTCGATGTTGTCGCTCTTCGCTTTCTTCGCAAAGACCATCGGGATACCGAATTCCAACGCACAGACGGTTGCCAGCGCAATGCCGCTTGCCTCCGCCGTCAAAATCATCGTCACGTCGCTGAGGTCAAAGTGCCGGGCAAACTCCTGCGCCAGTTCGCGCATAAACGCAGGATCCACGCGGTGATTGAGGAAGCCGTCTACCTTGATAATATCGCCGGGAAGCACCTTGCCGTCCTTCAAAATCCGATCTTCCAATCGCTTCATTTTGTGCCCTCCTGCAGTTTTCTTTAATAATGCCCTTTTTTTACAAAAAAATCAATAGAAATCTTTACGGCAAATCGACAAAATTTATATGCGAATTAAATGGATTTTTTTCAATTTTTTCCTTGACATTCAAAAAGAAAACTGATATGATACTGTCAAATTTGAGAAAAGGACTTGGCATTATGGTCGCCAACCGCACCGGTTTCATGATGGCTATGATGATGTGCATGTGCAGCATGCGCACGTTTGATCATACCTAATTGCCGGTTCGTTCCTTTCTCCCCTATCTTGATTGCAAGAGGATTGGAAAACGAAGGCGTTTTCCAATCCTCTTTTTTGGAGGCATCCCATGATTGAGATTCGTCATTTGAATAAGACCTTCTACGGTACCGCTGAGCCGGTCGTCGCGCTGGACGACGTTTCGCTGACGATCAACGACGGCGAGATCTTCGGCATTATCGGTCTTTCCGGCGCAGGCAAATCTACCCTCGTTCGCTGCATCAATCTTTTGGAGCGTCCGACCGAGGGCGAAGTGCTGATCGACGGCAGAGATCTGATGAAGTTGTCGAAAAAAGAACTGCTTGCGGAGCGGCGGAACATCGGCATGATCTTCCAGGGCTTCAACCTGTTGGAGCAGCGCAACGTGCTGAAAAACGTCACCTATCCGCTGGAAATCGCCGGTTGGAAAAAGGAAGACGCCGAAAAACGCGCCAAAGAACTTCTGGAACTCGTCAATCTCACCGACCGCGAAAAATCCTATCCCTCGCAGTTATCCGGCGGTCAGAAACAGCGCGTGGCAATCGCCCGTGCGCTGGCGACAAATCCGAAGTATCTGCTCTGCGACGAAGCGACGTCCGCGCTTGACCCCACGACGACGCAATCCATTCTGGATCTGCTGAAGCAAATCAACCGCGAACTCGGCGTTACGATCATCGTCATCACCCACGAAATGCGCGTGATCGACTTGATTTGCGACCGCGTTGCCGTCATTGACAAGAGCCATATCGCCGAAACGGGCGCAGTCAGCACCGTTTTTTCCAATCCGCAATCTGAGATCGCCAAAGAACTGATTCTTCCCGGTCAGACGCGCGATCCGCGTGCAACGCAGGGCGGCGATAAAATCCGCATTATCTTTGAGGGCGGCAGCTCGCATGAGCCGGTGATTGCCAATCTCGTTTTGGAGTGCCAAGCGCCGATCAACATTCTCTTTGCCGATACCAAAGAGATCGAAGGCAAGGTCTTCGGGCACATGATTTTGGAACTGCCCAACAACGATCGGCAAAAAGAAAAAGTCTTTGCTTGGCTCGACGGTCACAAGATCAGTTATCAGGAGGAGGCGTAAAACGTGAGTGCTTTTTTTCACAATCTCGCGGATAAGGGCATTTTCTTTTCCGATCTCTTCTGCCAGCTTTGGGATAAAGGTCTGATCCAAACCGGCATTTGGGAAACGATCTACCTGACGCTGCTTTCGACTGTACTCGCTTACATCTTTGGTCTTCCGCTTGGCGTGCTTTTGACCGTCACCGCAGAAAACGGCATCCGTCCGATCAAGTGGCTGAATAAAATCCTCGGCGTGATCGTAAATATTTTCCGGTCTATTCCCTTCATTATTCTGCTCGTCGCCATGCTCGGCGTTGCAAAGCTGATTGTCGGCACCAGTCTCGGCAACAGCGCCATGATCGTGATGCTCGTGCTTGCCGCCACGCCCTACGTTGCGCGAATGGTGGAATCCTCGCTGAAGGAAGTCAATGCCGGCGTGATCGAAGCGGCACAGGCAATGGGCACGCCCGATTTTCAGATCGTCACGAAGGTAATGATCCCGGAAGCGAAACCCGCCCTGATCATCGGCGCGGTGATTTCCACCGTTACGATTCTCAGTTATTCTGCCATGGCCGGAACAATCGGCGGCGGCGGACTGGGTGCGATTGCGATCATGTGGGGGCATCAGCGCTCCCGGCGCGACGTGATTTGGGTCTGCATGATTTTAACCGTGCTGATCGTGCAGGTCATTCAGGAAGTCGGCATGGCGATTGCGCACCGCACCGATCGCAGGCTGCGATAACAATGAGGATTTGTCCTCTTAAAATATAGAATAAAAAACTTTTTATAAAAGGAGCAAAAAACAATGAAAAAACTTACCGCAATTCTCCTCGCTGTCGCACTGATCGCCGCCACGCTTCTGCTGGTTGGCTGCGGCAAACCCGAAACCACGGTCCCCGCTACCGAAACCACCGAGACGACCGAAACCACCGAAACCGTCAAGCTGACCGTCGGTGCGAGCTCCACGCCGCACGCCGAGATCCTTGAGCAGGTCAAGGAAGCGCTTGCCGCGAAGGGCATCGAACTGGATATCGTCATTTATGACGACTACGTCCTGCCCAACACCGCGCTTGAAGACGGCACGCTGGACGCCAACTACTTCCAGCACACCCCGTACCTGCTGGACTTCAACGCCAACAACGGTACGCATCTGGTCTCCGCTGCGCTGATCCACTATGAACCGTTCGGTCTGTACGGCAACGGCGTTGCCTCCGTCGCGGACGCGAAGGAAGGCGCCACGATCATCATCCCTGCCGACGGCAGCAACTGCACCCGTGCGCTGCTTCTGCTCGCCCAGGAAGGTCTGATCACGCTTCCGGAAGGCGCGAACGCGCTTGACGGCGTTACCCCGCTGGATATCGTCGATGCCAAGGGCTTCAACGTCACTCCGGTCCAGGCGGATACCGTTCCTGCCCAGTTTGCCAACTCTGACGAAGGCACGCTTGCCGTTATCAACGGCAACTACGCGCTTGCCGCCGGCCTGAACATTGCCGACGCGATCGCTGTGGAAGACGCTTCCGGCGACGCCGCGCAGACCTACGCCAACATCATTGCCGTCAAGGAAGGCAACGAGAATAACGAAGCGATTACCGCGCTGATCGAAGCGCTGCAGACTGAAGAAGTCAAGAACTTCATCGCCGAGAAGTACAACGGCGCTGTCGTCGCGATCTTCTAATTTGTTCTTTCAAAAACCCGTTCTCTACGGAGAACGGGTTTTTCTTTTTCTCTCGACAAAGTGCGACATTTTTTCCCCGCTTTCTTTTGTAGAATAGCGGCGAAAGGAAGTCGCGAACATGAGAGAAAAAACCTGTTGCTTTACCGGACACCGCCAACTATCCGCCGAGGTCGCCGAACACTTGCGGCACGAACTCGATCATCTGCTGCCGGAGCTTTACGCAAGCGGCTATCGCTATTTCGGCGTTGGCGGCGCACTCGGTTTTGACACGCT
Organism: Oscillospiraceae bacterium; assembly: GCA_017444195.1. Taxonomy (GTDB): domain Bacteria; phylum Bacillota; class Clostridia; order Oscillospirales; family Oscillospiraceae; genus RGIG3566. Next base: position 7,727 of record JAFSXE010000032.1, on the reverse strand, counting down.
GGCGGAGGAAGCCGTACTGGACTTTCGGCGCAGTCATCCCGACTGCAAACTGATCTTGGTACTCCCCTGCCGCGACCATGCCGCACGCTGGCGCTTTGCGGATCGGCTCCGTTTTCGCGCTATTCAAAGTCAAGCGGACAAAACCGTTTGCCTTGCAGAGCATTATTATGACGGCTGCATGCTGGCGCGAAACCGTCACCTTGTGGATCAAAGCAGCCTGTGCGTGGCGTTCTGTACGCGCACGAACGGCGGAAGCGCCTACACGGTGCGGTACGCCGAACAAAACGGGCTGAAAATCATTCGTCTGTAAAAGAATTTGAAAATAATCTCGAAAAAGGACTTGCAAAAACAAACGGTCTGTGCTATGATACTTGGGCGCTTAACGTATACGCCAGTAGCTCAGCTGGATAGAGTGTTTGGCTACGAACCAAAAGGTCGGGGGTTCGAGTCCCTTCTGGCGTGCCACAGCGCAAATCCGGAAATACCGCTTGGTATTTCCGGATTTTTGTCCCCATGTTGACTTTTTCGGAGATCCTGTGTCTAATACCGTTAGAAGAAGCAAGAGTTTCTGTTAGCTGTTTGGGGAATGAGACCCCAGCACCTAACAGACTGCTTGCTTCTTTGTCATACAAAACAACTATTGTTGCCTCATTCTCTGCCTGCAACTATTCACCGTTCACCAAAACGCTCTCCGGCAGAACATCGGCAAAATTTTCCGTTGCAAAATCCAAAAGTTGTGATATACTAATGATGGAATCGGTAATGCGTAGCGGTTTTTCCGCGGGCGCAGGCGCTTCGTGCGCAGCCGATTCTTTTTTGCGTTTTGTATCTGCGCCGTTCGGATCGCCGCGATACATGCGCCGCGGCGATCCGTCCGAATTGACGAATTTGCTTGTGTTCTCGTCATTGGCAATAAATGCATCGTCGTATCGCTTGACAAAACCGTACAAATCGGATACACTTTTAATAGTGGCTATGTTCGCATCGGTTAAGCCTTCCGAAAGGGAGAGAACACCGTTAGTGGATGTAGCCACTACTTTTATGTCTTTTAGATCATACGCTCTTAACGCTTCGCCATTTTTACTTTCGTCAAAAAACTCCTCAACCGTAATTTTTGCGATATGTTCCGAATACGGTGGAAATTGCCCGCCAATTAACTTTTTGCTATACTTCGCGCCGCCCTCGGTCTTCGCCTGCTCCACCGGCAGCTTCGTTGAGAATTTTACTTGTCCGCGATCCTCCGCGCTTCCTTCATGATCTGCTCGTCCGTCGCGTTCTCGTTGTCCGCGAGATACCGGCACATCGCTATCTGCTGTTCTTCCTTTTTCATCATAATAAACACGATTGCCTGCGTCGCCGCGCTTGCTTTCGATTGATTCAAGAAGTCGGATAAGAGTTGATCTACTTCTGTTACTGCCATTTTTCCGCGCCTCCAAGTATTTCTGTAATAATTCAAAGTCTTTATTCGCTTGCTCGCCGCCGACCACGTAAAGCGGCGTCGGCACCGTACCGTCGCCGATACCGTAAATTGCAAAAATACTTACACCGCGTTCTTGCTTATACGCCCACTTTGTGGATTTATCGAGGAAATTGTTGCGGCTTTCAATATCGCGTTCCAGCGTTCGATTCAGCAACGCCCACTCCGCTCGATTGAGTTTCGGATAAAAGTATCTGCTATACCTCGCTCCGCCGTCCCCGGCGGCGCTTCTGTATCGATTTGTTTCAAGTATACACCAGTTACTGTCCAATAAACAGTACTTGTTGCCCTAATCGCTTTACAAACCGCAAAAACGGCGCTATACTATTGCAAACATCAAAAGCAGGTGATCTCATGCGTGCATTTCTCAAACGCAAAAACATCGTCTTCTCGTTCAAACGCTATGCCATCGACGCGTTCGGCGCAATGGCGCAAGGTCTGTTCTGTTCCCTGCTGATCGGCACGATCATCAAAACGCTCGGTCAGCAACTCGGCATCGCCTTTCTGACCGATATCGGCAGTTACGCAATGGCTGTCTCCGGCCCGGCGATGGCGATTGCCATCGGCTACGCGCTGCAAGCGCCGCCGATGGTGCTTTTCTCGCTTGCGGCGGTCGGCTGGTCGGCAAATGCCGAAGGCGGCGCCGGCGGTCCGCTTGCAGTTCTGATCATTGCCATCGTTGCGGCAGAATTCGGCAAAGCAGTTTCCAAAGAAACGAAGGTTGATATCCTCGTTACCCCTGCGGTAACGATTCTCATTGGTGTGGCGCTTGCCAAGTGGATTGCGCCGCCGATCGGCTCGGCGGCAAGCGCGTTTGGTCTGATGATCGACAGCGCGACGAAATTGCAGCCGTTCTGGATGGGCATTGCCGTTTCCGTGCTTGTCGGCATCGCGCTGACGCTGCCGATCTCCTCCGCGGCGATCTGCTCGGTGCTGGGACTGACGGGACTTGCCGGCGGCGCTGCCGTTGCCGGATGCTGTGCGCAAATGGTCGGCTTTGCCGTAATGTCCTTCAAAGAAAACCGCTGGGGCGGACTGGTCAGCCAAGGGCTTGGCACGTCGATGCTGCAAATGCCGAACATCGTTCGCAACCCGAAGATTTGGATCGCGCCGACGCTTGCTTCTGCTATCACAGGTCCGATTGCAACCTGCATTTTCAAACTGGAAATGAACGGTGCGCCGATCAACTCCGGCATGGGCACGTGCGGTCTTTGCGGACCGATTGGCGTATGGACCGGCTGGCTTGCACCGAGCGCCGACGCCGCAGCCAAGGGCGCAGCGGCACTTGCACCGACCGCGACGGACTGGCTCGGTCTTGCGCTGATCTGCATCGTGCTTCCGGCTATACTCTCCGCGCTGTTCGGCGCAGTTGAACGCAAGCTCGGCTGGATCGGTGAAAACGATCTGAAACTGAATTAAGGCAAAACGGACGGAATAAGGGCGCCCTTATTCCGTCCGTTTCTGTTTAACATCGTACTGCGGAAAGCAGTCTAAAAAGAAATCGCACTCATCGCAGCAACACTCATAATTTGAGTTTTCTCCATTTCCCAAGCAGTCTTTGCCTTGCGGACTCGGCGTAAGCGGCGTCCCGGTGATGTCAATAATCTGTTCCATACGTTTTACTCCAAAATAAAAAAGTGCGCAGCCGAAGCCGCGCACCGAAAAACGCACAACTCCGATTGCTGCGACACAATTCCAAATCCCATACGAAGTGCATGAGGTGAGTGTGCATTTTTACCGATGAAAAATGCACTTCAAACAGAGATTCATTATGGAATTATGTCGCAACTGTATTTTACCCTATCATTCTTAAAAATGCAAGAAAAAATCTATTCAGGGACGCTTGTATGAAACTTTTGCTTTTCAAACGGAAATCTATATGATATGCTGATAAAAACGGTGAGGAGGAACTCCCATGAAACAACGCACCCTTGCGCTGCTTCTTTTTATTGCACTTTTCTTCTCGCTTCTATCCGGCTGCGGCGCGCCGGCGCAAACCGCTGAGGACTGTGTGGACGGTGAATGCATTGTTCCGCAGACGGATGAAAGCGGCAAAGAGGTCTACGCCATCATTTCCCCCGTCGGCTATCACGACGTAGAAATGATCGAACAGCCGCCGCGGCTCGACACGCTGGCAGGAAAGACGGTCGCGCTCGTTGGCGGCAGTTTTATGGCGAGTGTGACGCACGAAGAGCTGATCCGCTGTCTGAAACAGGATTACCCCGACATCACGATCTATTCCTTCTCCGAGGTCGGTACGGGCGGTCCGTACTCCGTCTTTGGGCAGAGCGCACAGACGCTTGCCTTCCAAAGCCGATTACAGGAACTGGGCGTGGACGCCGTGATTTCCGGCAACTGCGGCTGCGGTCTTTGCACGACGAAAGAAAGCGGCTCGGCGATTGCCGCGGAATACATCGGTATTCCTGCGGTTACGGTCGGTGCGCCGACGTTTATTGCGCAGATCCATTCCACAGGCGTCAATCGCGGCGTGCCGGTCCTGCGCACGGCGGAATACCCCGGCGCGTTTGCCGCGCACTCGAATGAGGAACTTGTGAAAAACACGCGCGAAACGGTCTATCCGCAGATCGTGAAAGCGCTGACAACCGAGATCACGCAGGCGGAAATTGCGCTCTACGCCAACGAGGGCAAACGTCCCTACGATGAGATCGTCTACTACGGCAATTTCGAAGAGGTGCAGGAGTTCTGCCAAGTGAACGGTTGGACGGACGGGCTGCCCATCGTTCCGCCGACGGATGAAGCCATCCGTGAATACCTGCGCTTTACGCCGCTGAATGCCGAAGACGTGCTTGGCGTCTATCCGCTTGCCTATCGGGAAACGAGCGCTTATACCGTCGCCGCGAATGCAGTCATGTCCGGCGTGCCAAAAGAGTTTATGCCGCTGTGCATCGCGTTCACCGAATGTCTTTCCGACGGCGAATGGCGGCGTCCGCTTGCCAGTACCCACGGCTGGTCGCCGTATGCGTGGCTGAACGGTCCTTTGGCGCGGCAGCTCGGCATCGACTGTTCACAGGGTATGATCAGCGAAGAAACGAACAAGGCGCTTGGGCGTTTTCTTGATCTTGCCATGCTGAATTTGGGCGGCTATTACGTCAAGGAAAACCGCATGGGTACGTTCGGCTATCTCACGCCGTGGACGTTCGCCGAGGATGAAACTGCGTGCCTTGCGGTAGGCTGGTCGCCGTACCACGTGACACAGGGATACGATCTGAATGACAACACGCTGACGGCTGCTTCCGCGCTGCAATGGGGCAACAACGTCACGCCGGCAACCGACGATCCGCGGCAGATCATGAAACTGCTTGCGTGGGACATCACCGAAAAGCAGCAAAACGGTCTGGGTAACACCAATCCGCAGGTCTATCGCACCGTCTTTATCACGGGCGTTGTCGCGAGAAATCTGGCTAATGGCTACGCCACCAAAGAGGATTTGGAAAACGCACTGATTCGGACGGCGCGGCGGCCGCTTTGGATGCGCGCCTATGCAAACTACTGGGCGAACACCGGCAGCACCCAGTTTGACAAGCGGACGCTGGAAGAACATTTCAAGATGCTCCTTTCCGACAGCGACGAGCGTGCCGCGCTGACAAACACGCCGGAATGGTACGCCGGTTTTACCGATGATAAGAAGATCTACACCATTGCCACGATGGTCAAGGGACAAACGCCGATCCTTGTGACCGGCGACGCCGACAGAAACAAGTTTATGGTACTGCCCGGCGGCGGCTATGCCACGGTCGAAATCAAACTGCCGGAAAACTGGGATGAACTCGTTGCGCCGATGGGTTATGAGCCTTTGGCAACGTTTTTCTTGGAAAAGGAGTCAACATGAAAAATATTACGCTTATTGCACTTTCGATTTTGCTTTGCTGCGCCTGTATCGGCTGCGCGTCTGAGCCAACCGCCGAGCCGCCTGCCCCCGTGACCGTCGAAGAGCCGGTGCGCGGTACGATTGACCTGTCCACGTTCACCGCCGAAGATTTTGACGGCAACATTCAAAGCGGCGCGCTCTTCTCCGAGCACAAGCTTACCATGATCAACATATGGGCGACGTTCTGCGGACCGTGCCTCAACGAAATGCCGGATTTACAGGCGCTGACCGAGCAGTATGGCGACGAGTTCCAACTGATCGGCATACCCGTCGATATTGTCGATCGCAACGGCAACGTCCTGCCGGAGAAGCGCACGGAAGCCGAAACCATGCTTGAATTGACCGGCGTTACCTATCCGCAGCTGCTCCCTTCGCGCAGTCTGAACGAGCTGTATCTCTCCGGCGTGCAGGTCATTCCCGTCACGCTCTTCTTTGATGAAAACGGCGTCATTCTCGACGCGGAGTATTACGGCAGCCGTTCGCTGGACGACTGGAAACAGATTGTGGACGGCTATTTGGAGGCGCTTTCATGAAACGGATTTGGCTGCCTGTATGTCTGCTGCTTCTCGGCGCGGCGCTGACGGCGCTTGGCATCTATCGCGGCGAAGTGCAGACGGTCTTTCAAAAAGCAACAAACATTTGTTTGGAGTGTATCGGCATTGGTTAAACGAAAGATTACAAACGTGCGGCTGATCATTCAGTGCGGCTTTGCCGCACTATCCAACGGCTACCTGTGCGGCTTTGCAAAGGGCAAAATCTACACGGGTGCGGCAAAGCAGCTCTGCGTCCCCGGCATGAATTGCTACTCCTGCCCCGGCGCGCTTGCGTCCTGCCCCATCGGCTCGCTGCAGGCAACGATCGGCAGCCGCAGTTATCACGTTGCGCTTTACGTCTTCGGGCTGCTTGTGATTTTCGGCACGCTCCTGGGGCGCGGCGTTTGCGGCTTTCTCTGTCCGTTCGGACTGATTCAGGATCTGCTGCACCGTATTCCGTTCCCGAAGAAATTGCGCCGCCTGCCCGGTGAAAAGGGACTGCGGCTCGTGAAGTACGGAATGCTGTTTGTTTTTGTTCTGCTGCTGCCGATGGTCGTTGCTGACGCCGCCGGCGTCGGCGATCCGTGGTTTTGCAAATACGTCTGCCCCGTCGGTACGCTGGAAGCCGGTATCCCCCTGGTGCTGTTCCATCGCGGTTTGCGGTCGGCTGTCGGTTTTCTCTATACGTGGAAGTTGACAATTCTCGGCTTGACGCTGCTTACCGCGGTGATCATTTGGCGGCCGTTCTGCCGCTACTGCTGCCCTCTCGGCGCGCTCTACGGCTTTTTTAACCGTTTTGCACTCTACCGCTATCGGATTGACGCCGACAAGTGCATCGGCTGCGGAAAGTGTCAGCAGGCGTGCAAAATGGATATTGCAACGTGGAAAAATCCCAATTCGCCGGACTGTGTGCGCTGCGGCGCCTGCCGCGCCGCCTGCCCTACGGGCGCAATCGGGGCGATATGGCACAAAAAATAAACGGAAGGAACACCGTTCCTTCCGTTTATTTTTTCAGTTCATTTTCCCATACACAAAGCAGTTTTTCAAATGAGCAGGCGGCGTTTGCCGGACTGGTGGAGGGCATTTTGATTGCCGGAAGCGGTGCGGTTGACGCCTGATACTTTTGGAACAGGTTATACGACGTTGCGCCGTTGCAAAGAATCTTACGAATCGGTGCAGAAGCAAAAATCGGACTTAGATCCGTCGGCACGGCATTGCGAATGGAAGCATCGGACGAGCCGACGATCTCGCAGAATGCGATCACATCCCACAGCGCGATATGCCGCCGCAGAAGAAGCTCACGCTTGTCATGGGTCGTCTGCGGCGGTTCCTCGCCGTAAACGGCAGCAAGCAGCCGCCAAAAACGGTTTTGCGGATGGCCGTAGAAAAAGCCCTGCTCTCTCGACTTTACTGACGGAAATGAGCCGAGGATCAAGATTTCCGACTGCGAATCATAGACCGGCGGAATAGGGTGAACAACGATGGTAGACATAGCTGACCTCTCAAAAAATGGATAATAGTGAAAAGAAGCACGCTTGCGCGTGCTTCTTTTGGCTCCCCCTGTTGGGCTCGAACCAACGACCCCATGATTAACAGTCATGTGCTCTACCAACTGAGCTAAGGAGGAATATATATGTTGGCACTACCTATTTTCCCGGTCAGTCACCCGACAAGTATCTTCGGCGGAATTGAGCTTAACTTCTGTGTTCGGGATGGGAACAGGTGGACCCTCAACCCAATCAACACCAACTACTGTCAGGGCTGTCGCCCCGACTCAGGTTACACCCTGAAAACCGAACGCTGAGGAAAGATGGAAAAAGAGGAAGGC
>JAFSXE010000031.1 GCA_017444195.1 Oscillospiraceae bacterium | reverse complement strand
GTAGATCATCTCGATGATGTTATCCATGTGCCGTTTCGGCAGCACCAGACTCAAGTCGCCGGGCGTTGCTGCCAGCGTCGGCTTGGTGAACGACTGCGCAAGACGGTGCGAGTTCGTGCGCACGCCTTTGATCAGATCGCCAAACCGCTGCACCAGCACGCCGCCGCCGAGCATATTGGAAAGCGAGGCGATGTGCTTGCCGTATTGATACGGCTGATCGAACGGCTCGGTGAAGCGGTTGGAAACGAGCAGCGCAAAGTTGGTGTTTGCGCTCCGCAGCGCCGGATCGGCATAGCTGTGCCCGTTGACGGTGATGAGACCGTCCACGTTTTCCGAAACGACGTGTCCGTAGGGATTCATGCAGAACGTGCGGACGATGTCGCCGTACTGCTTCGTGCGGTAGAGCAGTTTCGATTCATAGACGACCGAGGTGATATGCTCAAACACCTTGGCGGGCAGTTCCACGCGCACGCCGAGATCGACTTGGTTGTTTGCCATCTTCAAGCCGAGTTCCTTGCAGCGGTCGGCAAACCACTCCGCACCGCAGCGACCGGGCGCGACGACGCAGAAGCGGCAATCGCACGTTTCGCCCGTGGAGAGCGTCAGCCGATAGCCGCCGTCCTGCGCGGCGACCGTATTGACGGCGGTATGGAAGAAGAACTTGCATCGTGTCTGCAAATCCTCGTAGATGTTCGTCAAAATCTTGAGGTTGCGCTCCGTGCCGAGATGCTTGCACTTCGCCTGCAGCAGGTGCAGGTCGGATTCCAGCGCGCGCTTTTCAAGCGCACGCGCCTCGTCGCTTTCGGTGGAGAAAATCTCCGTCGTTGCGCCGAATTTGACGTTGACGCTGTCCACGTAGTCGATCAGTTTCAGCAGCTCTTTGCCGTCGAGATAATCGCCGAGCCAGCCGCCGAACTCCGTTGTAAAGTTGTATTTGCCGTCGGAGAACGCACCGGCGCCGCCGAAGCCCGACATGATCGAGCACGGCTTGCAATTGATGCATTCCTTTACGTCGCCTGCGACGATCGGGCAGCGGCGTTTATAGATATCCGCACCCAGTTCAAAGACTGCGACAGAGGTATTCGGCTTCTGCAGCAGCAGTTCGTAGGCGGCGTAGATGCCGGCGGTGCCGGCGCCGATAATGGCAACGTCAAAAGTCATAAGAAACACTCCTTTTGGGCGATTACCAGCAAATCGCCGGTTCGCCGTGAGAACGCAAAAATGCGTTGATTTGAGAAAACGGTTTCGAGCCGAAAAAACCGCGATAGGCGGAAAGCGGACTCGGATGCGGCGCAGTTAAAATCAGCCGCGGATGCGAGGAGGCGAAAAGCGGCGCTTTTTTTGCGGCAAAGCCGCCCCACAAAACGGCGCAGATCGGCGCGGGCTCGGCGGCAAGCGAACGAAGCAGATCGTCCACCAGCCGCTCCCAGCCGAGTGCGCTGTGGCTGTTCGCCTCGCCCTTCCGAACGGTCAGCGCGCAGTTGAGCAGCAGCACACCCTGCTCTGCCCAGTCGGTCAGATCGCCGTTTTCGCGCAGCGGCAGGCCGAGATCGTCCGACCGCTCGCGAAAAATATTGCGCAGCGACGGCGGCAGCTTCGCGCCGTTCGGCACGGAGAATGCCAGCCCCATCGCCTGACCGGGCTCATGGTAGGGGTCCTGCCCCAAAATTACCGCGCGCACGCGTGCCGGCGGCGTCTTTTCCAGCGCGGCAAAGAGTTTTTCACGCGGCGGATAGACGGTATGCGATTGGTATTCGCGCTCGACCGCATCCGCAAGCCCGTCGGGTACGGAAACGGCTTGCCACGCCGAAGGCAGTCGCATAGCGTCACATCCTTTTTACTGTTTATTCCGCCACTTGTCCATGAGTAGCGGCATGAACACGCCGCCCTGCACGCTACGCCCGACAAACTTGTTGTCGATGCCCTGCACGGAGTCGTACAGGTCGCCAAACGGAACGCGCGACTCGGATTCTTCGAGGAAGCGCGCAATCGGCTTGGCGAAGGCGGCGAAAATCAGTTTGTTTTCCGCAAGCGAAGCAACCCACATCGCCCAGTCGGACTTCGTCGTGCTGCTGCGGTTGTCCAGCGGCAGACCGTAACGGTTGATCTTCGGCAGGTAGGACGCGATCTCGCGGCGGTAGAAATCGTCGGGCAGCAGTTTGAGATCAAACAGCTTGTCCCAAACGAGATTGTACTTCTGGCTCCAGCCCGTACCGTCGAATGACAGCGGCGAGCCGCCCTTGCGGTCGGCGCGGCGCAGCCAGCTGTCCGCGAGTTTTTTCGCTTCTGCGCGGATCGTCTTCGCCTCGTCCGCTTCGCCGACGGCGTCGAGAATCATCGCATAGGCGGCAACGCCCATCACCGCCTTGGCGGAGAGGTTGACGTTGTGCGCCAGATGGCCGGTGAAGTCGTCGGTGCAGAGCTGATCGCCGGGGTCCTCGCCGTAGTCGAGCAGATACCGGCACCAGCCGCGCAGCAGGTCGAGGTTGTCCTTTGCCAGCGACCAGTCGCCGCAGGCGTAGCCGACGGCGGCAAGCATGAGCAGCATATTGCCGCTTTCTTCCACGGGCATCTGCGTTTCAAACTTGTAGGCATCCACGGTGGACGGATAGAGGTAGTACGGCGGATAGGTATAACCCTCGTTGGCGAACTTCGTCCGCGCATACGCCGCGTAGATCTGACCAATGGCGTTCGGATAGCGCCCGACGTCGTGCGGCGCGAAATCGTAGTGCCAGATCGGCATCCGCGCAAAGCGGAAGATCGGGCGGCACATCGCGGAAACAAGCTCCGGACGGTACAGCAGAAACAGCGGAACGGAGGGATAGCTGACGTCAACCGTTGCGGCGCAGCCGTTGGAGTCGTCCTCTTTGGAGATGAAGAGCAATTCGCCGTTTTCGTCCGCGACCAGCTTGTGCGCGGCAATCGTCTGACGGTAGGCGGCAGTGACGATCTTGGCGTAATCTTCGCCGCCGACTCGCCGCGCGTCGCGCAGCAGCTTGCGGTCGAACTTTTCGCACCGCGCAAGAATTTCTTCCTCGCGCTCGGCAAATTCGCACAGCGCCTCGGTGATCGTCTTGCCGTTTCGCGCCCAGTAGCCCGGCAGAAGTCTGCCGAAATAGTTGATCGAAGCGACCTCGTCGTAACCGATCATCAGCGTGAACGAGCACGGCGCGTCGGTGATCTTGCGGCAGCGCAGCATACGCGTGTATGCCTCGGGAGGATCGTCAACTTCGGCGTCCTCTTTGCGCGTTGCAAAAAAAACGTAGCCGGAATCGTTCGTCATATGGTCGCCCGAGCCCTTGAGCGGCGACTGGATCATCTGACCCATATAGCCGACGTTCAGCGCGCCTGCTTGAAAGAAGTCCTGCCGCATCGTCGGAACGCGCTCACCGGAGCAACAGACCGTGCCGAGCGCGTGGAGAATGACCTCGACGTGATGCTCTTTGCCGTCGAGAAACGCTACTTCATATTGGACGTAGGAAATCGGCGTCGAGAGAATATCCAAATCGTCGAGCAGCAGCGGCGAGGTGAAACGCACGGTCAGCTGCACGCCGCCGGCGGTAAAGACGTACTTTGTCGAAAGCGGCGTGATCTCGCAATCGGTCAGCATAGCGGCGACCTTCGGATTCCTGCCGAGGTAGCGGTAGACCGTGCCGTCCACGACGAGCATACCGATCAACTGCTTCGGCGCGTCGCTCCAATGCACCGTGTTGTCGGCGGCGGGGTGATCGACCGGCGACCAAATGGAAAAATTGGGATCGTGCGTAATCAGCGGAACGGAGGGAAGCCGTGCCATTTTTTTCATTGTGAAGCCCCCTTATCGGAATAAAAAACGCCCGCAGAGCGGGCGTTTTTTAACGGCGAAACCCGGATCAGCCGAGTTCGGAGAAGTATTTGATCGTGCGAACCATCTTGCTGGGGTAGGAGTTCTCGTTGTCGTACCAAGAAACGACCTGCACCTGCGTCTTTCCGTATTCGAGCGGCAGGACCATGGTCTGCGTGGCGTCAAACAGGGAGCCGAAGCGCATGCCGATGATGTCGGAAGAAACGATCTCGTCCTCGTTGTAGCCGAAGGACTCGTTGGCTTCCTTCTTCATCTGAGCGTTGATTTCTTCCGCGGTCACGGTGCCGTTGACAACGGCGTTGAGGATCGTGGTCGAGCCGGTCGGGGTCGGGACGCGCTGGGCGGCGCCGATCAGTTTGCCGTTCAGCTCGGGGATAACCAGACCGATTGCCTTGGCGGCGCCGGTGGAGTTCGGAACGATGTTCACGGCGCAGGCGCGGCTGCGGCGGAGATCACCCTTGCGCTGCGGGCCGTCGAGCGGCATCTGATCGCCGGTGTAGGCGTGGATC
>JAFSXE010000030.1 GCA_017444195.1 Oscillospiraceae bacterium | reverse complement strand
AGCCGATATACCAGCCGCGCCGGACTAACTCCTGCGCCATCTCCACCGAGCCGGAAAAGCAGTGGAAAACGCCCTGCACGCCGTCAAACGCACGCACAAGATCCATCGCGTCGCCGTGTGCGTCCCGGTCGTGAACGATCACAGGCAGGTGTAATGCCTGCGCCATAGACAACTGCGCGGCAAAAACGGCTTTTTGCTTCTCCCGATTTTCACCGCCGTAATAGTAATCCAGGCCGATCTCGCCGATGGCGCGTACCTTCGGATTTTGCGCCATCGTGCGATATGCATTCTCCACGTCCGCGCTCCATTCGTCCGCATCCTCCGGGTGCGTGCCGACGGCGGCGTAGATGAACGGATAGCGCTCCGCCAGTTCCACGCTGCGCCGCGAGGACGCAAGATTACAGCCGGCATTCATCACCAAGCCGACGCCGGATTTCGGCAGCGTCGGCAAAAGCAGATCGCGGTCCTTATCAAAGCGCAGGTGATCCCAATGCGCGTGAGAGTCAAACGCCGGTTCCATCGCTGCGCTCCTTTTCTTTGCCGTGCTGCTCCAGCCAGATCAGCAGCACGGCCACGTCCGCCGGACTGACGCCGGAAATGCGCCCTGCCTGTCCGATCGACACCGGGCGAATTTCCGAAAGTTTCTGCCGCGCTTCCAAGCGCAGTCCGCCGATGGCTTCATAGTCGATCTCCGCCGGCAGCCGACGGCGCTCTTCCTGTGCAAACGCCTCCACCTGCTTTTCCTGGCGGCGCAGGTAGCCGGCGTATTTCAGTTCGATCTCCACTTCCTCACGCACGCGGCGCGGCAGATCGGGACGCGACGGGTCAAACGGCGCAAGATCGTCATAGGCGATCTGCGGACGGCGCAGCAGATCGGCGAGTTTTGCCGAGCCTTCGACCGCCGCCGTGCCTTTCTCCGTCAAAAGCGCGTTCAGTTCGTCCGACGCGCCCACGCCCGTATGCTCCAGCCGATCCAGCTCCGCACGCACGGATTCATATTTCGCCTGCACCGCGGCAAACTCCGCATCCGTTACCAAACCGAGTTCGTGCCCGATATGCGCCAGCCGTGCATCGGCATTATCCTGCCGATGAAGCAGCCGATACTCCGAGCGCGAAGTCATAATGCGGTACGGCTCCTCCGTTCCCTTCGTAACCAGATCGTCGATCAGCACGCCGATATAACCGTCGGCGCGACTTACGATCATCGGCGGACGGTCGAGCAGCTTCAGCGCGGCATTCACGCCGGCGACAAAGCCCTGCACCGCCGCTTCCTCATAGCCGCTGGAGCCGTTGAACTGCCCCGCGCCGTAAAGTCCGGCGACTTTTTTCGTTTCCAGCGTCGGATAAAGTTCCGTCGGGTCGATGCAGTCGTATTCGATCGCATATGCCGGACGCATCATCTCCGCATGCTCGAGTCCCCGGATCGTATGCACCATGGCGATCTGCACGTCCTCCGGCATGGAGGACGACAGTCCCTGCACGTACATTTCGTCCGTGCCCAAGCCGCACGGCTCGATGAAAAGCTGATGCCGCTTCTTGTCGGGGAATCGGTCGAGTTTCGTCTCGATTGACGGGCAATAGCGCGGTCCGACCGACAGAATCGTGCCGTTAAACAGCGGCGAGCGGTCGAGATTCGCGCGGATGATCTTATGCGTTTGCTCGTTGGTATAGGTCAGATAGCACTTGGCGCGGTTTTCCTGCACCTGCTCGGTGCGGAACGAAAACGGCTCGGGGTGCTCGTCGCCCGGCTGGACTTCCATCTTGTCATAGTCGATTGACCGCCCGTTCAGACGCGGCGGCGTGCCTGTCTTGAAGCGGCGGAGCCGCAGTCCCATTGCCGTCAGGCAGTCCGTCAGACCGATTGCCGGATGCATTCCGTCCGGTCCGGACGGATACGCCGTTTCGCCGGTGATGACTCTGCCGCCGAGATACGTACCGGACGCGATGACGGCGGCACGCACTTCGTAGACCGCGCCGAGTTTCGTCACGACGCTTGCCACCGCGCCGTCCTTGAGGCGGATCTCGGTGATCATCGCCTGTTTGAGATCAAGGTTTTCCTGCCGTTCGAGCGTGCGCTTCATATCCTCTTGATATTTGCGCCTGTCCGCCTGCGCGCGCAGCGAATGCACCGCCGGTCCTTTGCCGAGGTTCAGCATCCGATACTGGATGCAGCAGCGGTCGGCAGCCTTTGCCATCTCGCCGCCGAGCGCGTCCAGTTCGCGTACCAGATGTCCCTTGCCCGTGCCACCGATGGCAGGGTTGCACGGCATATTGCCCACGGCGTCCAAGTTGATCGTGAACACCACGGTTTTCAGTCCCATCCGTGCCGCGGCAAGACCGGCTTCGATCCCCGCGTGTCCTGCGCCGATCACCGCAATATCATATTGTCCTGCCAAATACTCCATGGTCATTCCTCTTTATTGCATGCCGAACGAAAACAGTCCGTCCGTCGGAAAATCGTCTTGCAGCGGCAACGCGGCGACAAACGGATAGCCGCTGCCGCAGCGGATCGCCGAAAGGCGCGGCACACCGAGTTTTTCCGCAACTGCCGGCGCGCCCTTGGCGCTGCCGCACAACTCAGTCACCAGTCCGCCGCCAACCGCGCAGCAGCCGCCGTCCCACGCAAAGAAGCGGTGCAGCGCCGCCACGCCCTCGGAGGGCGCGAGATACGCCGCGCCGATGTTGTCCAAATACGTCCGCCGAAGCGAAAGATAATCCTGCGGTGAGATTTCCGTCACGCCGCCTGCCTGTGCGCCGAACGAACATTCCGTCGCCCACGACCACGGCTGATAGCCGAGATCGGCGTAATAGGCGAAAAGCGACGGCTCCGCCGGCAGCGTCAGCACCGCTGCGAGTTTTTCTTCTTCGGCATAGCGGCGCACCGCGTCTGCCAGCGTCCTGCCGAGTTTTTGACCGCGCAGGTCCTCGCGCACGCCAAGCGCGTAGAGATAGCCGCAGCGGAAAGTCGCCTCGCCGCGGACAACGTCGCACGGCACGCAGAACACCATACCGCCAAGACTGCTGTCAACGCGGACGCAGAAACCGACGGACTGCGGAAAGACGTGCTGAAAAAACGGCGCGATCTCCTCCGGCGTATCGCCGAATACCGCCTGCCACAGATCGGTCAGCGCGGCGATATCCGCCGCCGCTGCACGGGTAACCATCAATCCTTCTTCCATACGGCAACGTATTTTTCCAAAATCTGCGGATGATACGACAGTTTCGCCTGCCGCAGACCTTCCAAACCCATATCGTCCTCACGGTTGAGCAGTTCCACCTCGGGATACTCCTGCTCGATCTTCCGCGCAAATTCGCGGTTGATCATGCTGTATGCACCGTCAACGTGGTTGCACGCCTTTTCATAGTTCACGTCGAATACGCGGCAGTTTTGACGGTTACCCATCGTAAACGCCGCAAGTTCGCCGTTGGCGTAAAGCAGCAGTCCCACCATGCCGAGTTCATCGAAGTGATCGAAGACAAACGAAATCGCACGGCGTTCGCCGGTAAAATCCTCGTCGGGACGCTCTGCGTACCACGCCTCGCAAAACGCACGGCACGCGGCAACGTCCGCCGCCGTCATCGATGCGGTGCGGTAGTCATAAGCCGCCTCAAAATGATTGCAGTGGTTGCGCTTGGACTGCAGTTTTTTTCCTTTGAGCCACGCCAACTGCGATACGGGATAGAGATAGTCGAACGCGTCACGGCTGAGCGTAAACGTAAACGCGTCGGGATAACGCGCCGCAAGCGTCTTGCATTCATCCTGCGTCACACCGTAGAGTTTGAGCTTCCTGCCGTGCGCCGCCGCGTCCTCACGCAGCGCGTCGATCACCGCGCCGAGATCCCCCGAACCCGTGGGATACAAATAGCCGTCGTTGCACTGCACGAGCAGATAGTCGCCAAACCGTGCCGCGCCGCCGTAGGCAGCCATCCACGTGATCAGGTTGGCAAACGAAACTTCGCATCCCGGTCGATCCGCTTTTTCGATCAGCGGATAAAATTCCGCCCGGTCGGAAACGGTAATCGGTGAAAATGTAAGCATGATAAAACCCCTTTCAACGTTGCCATTATAGCGCAAAAACGGAAGAAAAACAAGCATTTCGCGCTTCCCTTTCGCGTACACTACTAAAAAAGGAGGAGCGCACTATGCCGTTTTTCAAAAAGCACTCGCAAGCCATCGTCAGCGCCGCTGCGCTTGCGCTGTTTCTCGTTCTCGTCGCCGCGTCGTCGTCCGCCGACGCGATTCCCACGGCGTCGTGGGGGCTGTCGTTTCAAAAGGAAGGTGCGGCGCCCGTGGGTAACGCCGCACAGGACGCGCTTGCCGTCTACGACGCTGCCTACGTCGGCAGCGCGGATGAGCCCGTGATCTATCTGACGTTCGACGCCGGATACGAAAACGGCTATATGCCGCAGATTTTGGACGTACTGAAAGCGCACAACGCGCCGGCGGCGTTTTTCGTCGTGGGCAGTTACATTGAGCAAAATCCCGAACTGATAAAGCGCATGGCGGAAGAAGGGCATATCGTCGGCAACCACACGATGCACCATTACGATATGTCCAAGATCGCCGACGAAAAAACGTTCCGGCAGGAATTGGCGGACGTGGAAGCGCGTTATGAAGAAGTCGTCGGTGCGCCGATGCCGAAGTTCTATCGGCCGCCGCAGGGCGTATTCAGCAAGGATAATCTCAAAATGGCGCAGGCGCTCGGATACAAGACGGTGTTCTGGTCGCTGGCATACGTGGATTGGCTGCAGGATCAGCAGCCGACGAGCGAGCAAGCGTTTGCCAAGCTGCTGCCGCGCATCCATAACGGCGCGGTCGTGCTGCTGCACTCCACGTCCGCAACGAATGCCGCCATTTTGGATGAGCTTCTCACGCGTTGGGAAACGATGGGCTATCGCTTCGAGCCGCTGGAAAATCTCTTTGCGGCAGGAAATGGAAATTGACATTTTTTTGCAAAGCCGATACAATGGAAGCACCAAAACAAGGTGGTGCTTCCTATGAAACGATTCCTCGCGCTGCTGTGCGCGCTTTTGCTGCTCGGCTCGGTTTCGGTCTTTGCCGACGATGATCCCGTGATCACGCAGAGTTATTTGGAGCAGGTCTTTCTGCCGCAGCTGCAAACGGAGATCGACACGATGCTTTCCTCGACGCTCTCCGACGCCTATGGTACGGCATTTCGCAGTCTGACGGAAACATACGCCGAGAAAAACCTGACCGCGCAAAAGCAGGCGTGGGCAAACGGCAAAACCGTAACCGCGCGGCTGACGCTCAAAAAGGGCGATGCGCTGACGCTGCTGCCCGGCTGCAAGATCACCGTAACGTTCGGCACGATCTCCGGCAATAGTGCGCTGATCGACACGACGCTCGGCGCACCTGCAGGCGACACGCTGACTGCCAAGCATCTGTATATGCAGTCCGCGGAAAGCAAAACGCCGCTGACCGTTCGCTCCGACACGGCGGAGGTCAACGTAGACGGTGCGCTGAAGATCGCGCTTGCCTCCGGCACGGACTACGGCTCGCTTGCCGACGCGCTGGCGGCCATGGGGCTTTTCCGCGGCAGGACGCTCGGCTACGATTTGGACGCCGGCGCAACACGCGCCGAAGGCTTAACGATGTTTTTGCGGCTGCTCGGCTTGGAAGACGAAGCGCTTGCGTGCCGCGACAGCGTACCGTTTGCCGACGTGCCGCAGAGCCATTGGGCGCGTCCCTACGTCGCCTACGCCTACACGTTGGGGCTGACGAACGGCACGTCCGCCACGGCGTTTTCCCCCGATCAGCCGGTCACCGCGCAGCACTATCTGACGTTCCTCATGCGTGCGCTCCACTATAACGAGGGCACGGCGTTCACCTGGAACACGGTGCTCTCGGATGCGGTCACGCAAAAAATATTCTCGCAGCGCGAAGTGCAAACGCTGACCGCCGGCAGTTTCCTGCGATACAAGATGGTTTATCTCTCCTATTACGCGCTGTTCTGCACCGATCAGCAAAGCCGCCGCCTGCTGTGCGACGAGCTGATCGCGCAAAACACGCTGGAAAACAAGACGCTCTGCGCCGGCATCGCCAAGGTGCGCGGAAAACGGATTTCTTAAAGAGCGCGAAAATGCCTCCTTCTGCATACAATAGCGCAGAAGGAGGCATTTTTTATGGAAATCAGTCCGCAAAAAGAAGCACAGATCTGGAATCGCGTTCTCGGTGCGGAAGCCGAGCAGCCGACGACGCCGCAAACCCAAGCCGCGCTGACGCCCGGCAGCGTCATGGACGCCATGCAGGACGAGGTCAAAGCCGCCTGCGCCTATCGAACGCTGGCGCAGCATTACGGCGGCGCGGCAAAGCAGACGCTCCTCAAAATCGCGGAAGACGAACAGTGCCATGCGCGGCGGCTTGCTGCAATCTACTTCCTGCAGACCGGGAGCAAGGCGTGCCCCGAAAAGGCGACGCCGCCGTGTATCACCTGCCGCACGGAAACGATCCGCGCTCGCTATCAGGAGGAACTGGCAGACATCGAAAACTATGCGGCGCTTGCCGCCGTGGATAGCTCCTTTGCCCACAGCTTCGCGGAGATCGCCGAGGACGAACGCCGCCACGCCGATCTGCTGCTCTGCGTCATTCAGGAAACGGTTTAAAACGCCCAACTACCGTTTTTGAAAATCGGCAGCGTTTCGCCGCTTGCCGTTTCCGCTTCAATGCACAGAGCGGGCGTGCCGAGCATAAAATCCTCGTGGATGGCGGAATCATTCACGCCAAGCGCGTACATCTCCTCCAGCGTGCGGTCGCGGAAGCCGTCGATCGTATCGATAAAGCCGCGGCCGAGCGCAAGGTGGCAGCAGGCGTTTTCATCGAACAGCGTATTATAAAACAGCAGTCCCGTCTGATTGATCGGGCTTTCCCACGGCACGAGGGCGCATTCACCCAAGTAGGATGCGCCCTCATCCATTTTCAGGAGTTTGCCGAGCAGCGCGCCGTTCGTCTCCGCTTCATAGCGCACGACCTTGCCCTGCTCGAACCACAGTGTAAAGCCGTCGATGATTTGTCCCTGATAGCACAGCGGTTTCGTGTTCTTTACGACACCGTGCGCCGTGCGGCGATCCGGCGAGGTGAAGCACTCCTCCGAGGGAATATTGGGATTGTAGACCGTGCCGTCCGGCGCCGTTTCCGCGCCGCCGCAAAAACGTGCCTCGGGGATCAGTCCCACCGTCAGATCCGTGCCGTTCGACGCGGTATAGTGCAGGCGGACGAGCTTTTTTTCGTTCAGATAGGCGCACCGCGCTTTGAGGTCCGCATTGTGCTTTTTCCAGTTTGCCGTGCCGTTTCCGTCCGCGCGCGCCGTCTGCAAGATGGCGCGCCACAATTTTTCCTCGGCGTCCGCACAACCGGGAAACAGTTTCTCCGCCCACGCCTTGGACGGCACGGCGGCGATGCACCACGGATATTTGCCGTCCATCTCATCGCGGTAGGGCTTGAGAATCTTTTGCCGCAGCTGCAGACCTGCCGACATCTTTTCCGCATCGGCGTCCTTCAGTCCATTGGGGTCTTCCGAGAGCAGATAGATCCGCGTCGGCAGCGTCCCGACTTCCGTTTTCAGTTTCGTTTCTTCCCACGGCGCAACGCGCCCCAATTCCGCCGCCGTTTCATATTGCAGGCGGACAAGCCGCATCGGCTGATGGGACCACCAGACCGCAACGTGCCGCGCACCGCGCTTGTAGCATTCCTCGGCGAGCATCGTAACGAATTCCGGCTGATCCAGCTCCGCTTGGATTTGAACTTCCTGCCCCTCGCGCACGCCTGCGCCCGTTTCGGCAATCAGCGCCGCATATTCATGCAGTACTTTCTTCTCCACATCAATCACTTCCTTTACCCTATGCATCATACCACACACGCCCCAAAAATACACGCATTTTCTCACCGCAAAGCGCGACGTTTTTCCGCAGTCCGTGACACCGTTCGCATTGCTTCTCTATTTCCCACGCTCTTTTGACAACAATATATAGTATTTTAATTAGAATATAAACACTATAAATTGTGTTTTTCGGCAGATTTTGCGCCGACGAAATGCTACGATATTCGCAGGAGAGGCCACCATGGAAAGGAGAGGACTATGGTAGGAAAAGGACGCTCGCGGCAGGTTCGCTACCTGCCGACGGGCAGTATCCGCGCCAACCCCCAGCAGCCGCGAAAAAACTTCGACGCCGAGGAATTGACGCGTCTTGCGCGCTCGGTTGCAGAGGTCGGCGTACTGCAGCCGCTGTGTGTGCACCGGGACGGAAACGGCTATACGCTTGTCAGCGGCGAACGCCGCCTTCGCGCCGCGCGTATGGCAGGGCTGCACGAAGTGCCGTGCATCGTGCTGGACACGTCCGAAGAGGAGAGCGGACTGTACGCACTGGTTGAAAACCTGCAGCGGCGCAACTTGGACTATTTGGAGGCGGCGGAGGGCATCGCGCATCTGATCGCACGCTATTCGATGAGCCAGACGGAAGCGGCGCGGCGGCTCGGCATGAGCCAATCCGCAATTGCGAACAAGCTGCGGCTTTTGCAGCATCCACCGCAGGTGCGTGCGGCGCTGCGCGAAAGCGGACTGAGCGAACGGCACGCCCGTGCGCTGCTGCTCGCGCCGGAAAATCAGCGGCTGCGGCTCATTCGCCTTGCCGCCGACGAGGGCTGGCCGGTGGCGCGGCTGGAGCAGGAACTGGCGCAGCAAAGCGCGCCCAAAAAACCGCATGGCGGCGGTCCGTGCGATCTCCGGCTTGCCGTCAACGCCGTGGAACACACGGTGGACGCCGCGCGCAGAGCCGGCATTCGCACGGTCTACGGCAAAGAGGAAACCGACGGTACTATCGTGCTGACCGTCACACTGGCAAAAGCGTCATAAAAAAGAGGCAGTTGGGCGCCCAACTGCCTCTTTTTTATGCTTCTCCTTCGGCGTACCGCGACAGAAATTGCCGCAGACGCTCCGTTTTCGGTCTTTCGATCGTATCCTTCGCCGGACCTTCTTCCACAACGACGCCCGCGTCCATAAACAGCACAAGGTCCGCCACGTCGCGCGCAAATGCCATTTCATGTGTGACGATGATCATGGTCGTTTTCTTTTCCGCAAGTCCGCGAATGACGCGTAGCACCTCGCCCGTCAGTTCCGGATCGAGCGCAGAGGTCGGCTCGTCAAAGCACAAGATGCGCGGCGAGAGCGACAGCGCACGCGCAATCGCAACGCGCTGCTGCTGACCGCCGGAGAGCTGATGCGGATACTGCATCATGCGATCCTGCAGCCCCACGTCCGCCAGCAGTTTTTTGCCGCGTTCGGTAATCTCCGCAAGGAGTTCCTTTTTCTTCTGCTTAAAATCGGGACGCTCCTGCGCCAGCAGTTCCGCCGCCAGCGTGACGTTTTGCAGCGCGGTATACTGCGGAAACAGGTTGAACGACTGGAACACCATTCCGAAATTGAGCCGCTGTCTGCGGATTTCTTTTTCCTGCCGTGCAGCGCGGTTTGCCGCGTCGAAAATCACGTTGCCGTCCACAAGGATCTTGCCGCCGGACGGCTTTTCCAAAAAATTCAGGCACCGCAAGAGCGTCGTTTTGCCGCTGCCGGAGGAACCGATGATGGCAATCGTTTCGCCCTCATTCAGCGAAAAGGATATATCGTTCAGCACGGCGGTGCTGCCAAAGTTTTTCCGCACGTTTTGAACTTCAAGAATGGACACTTTGACGCACCCCCTTTTATCGGAAATAACTCAGCTTTTTTTCCAAGCTGTTGAACAAGATCGTCAGCACGCCGACGAACAGCAGATAGAACACCGCCGTATAGAACAGCGGCCACGTGATGCCGGACGACTTCATAAAGCTTTCGCCTGCTTTGATCAGTTCCGTGATGGCGATAATGCGCGCCAGCGACGTATCCTTGACGAGCGTGATGATCTCGTTGGACATCGGCGGCACGATACGCTTGACCATCTGAAGCAGCGTGATCTTGCGGAAGATCTGCCCCTTCGTCATGCCGAGCACCTCGCCGGCTTCGCGCTGTCCCTGCGGCACGCCTTCGATACCGCCGCGGTAGATCACGGAGAAATAGCAGGCATAGTTGATGACGAATGCCAGCACACACGCGCTCATGCGGCCGGAGGAAAACGCCCACAGATTATTGCCGAACCAGATGCCCGGCCCGTAGAAAATGATGATGAGCTGCAGCATCAGCGGCGTACCGCGCACGATCCACACGATGATATTCGTCAGCCAACTGATCGGACGCCATTTCCGCAGCCACGGCGTTCGAAGGTTCCGAAACGGCCGCCACTTGCTCATCAGCCCGAAAGCGATCACAAGCCCGAGCGGCAGCGCAAACGCCAGCGTCAGCGCAAACAGTTCCGCGCACGAGCCGAGTCCGCGCAGCAGTTCAAATGTAACTCTCCAAAACATACTGTTTCCCTTACCTTAAAACAGCCAAAGGCGGAAAGTCCCTTGCGGGACTTTCCGTCTGTCAGCCGAAGTATTTTCAGCCCTTGACGACGATGACCTGCGCGTTGTTGCAGTAGGCGTTCGTGCATTCCATGGCGTTGCCGACTTCTTCCGTCAGCGTCATGCCGTTCCAAACAACGTCGATCTGCTTGCCGTCCAGCTCGAAGATCTTGTTGTCCCAGTCGATCTCGACGAACTCAATATCCACGCCCAGTTTTTCGGCGACGACCTTTGCCATATCGGCATCAAAGCCGATCCATTCGCCGGCGTCATTCTTATAGTCCATCGGCGCAAAGTCGGTGATACCGACAACCAGCGTGCCCTTGCCCTGGATGTACGCAACATCGCCGTCCGCTGCCGGCTCGGACTGCGTAGGCGCGGGCTGCTCCACGAGCGCCGCCTGCACGCCGTATTTCGTTGCAGTCTCAACGAGCGAGCCGTCGGCATAGGCCTCGGACAGGACGTTGTTGATGAACGCCGCCAGATCGCTGCCCTTACGGCAGCCTGCCACATACTTTTCTTCCGTCAGTTCTTCGGTCGTCTTCAGATCGGGATAGGACGTGCCTTCGCCGATCATGGCGCCCGCCATCAGCAGGTCGATGATCGCGGCGTCGGACGTGCCGGCTTCCACTTCCATCAGCGCCTTCGCCTGGGTGTCAACAGAGTTGACTTTGAAGCCCTTCTCGTTGGCGATCTCTTCACCGGCGGAGCCGGCTTCGACCGCGTAGGTCAGTTCGGTGTTTTCGGTGGTTTCGGTCTGCGCGCCGCAGGCGGCGAGTGCAAACAGCATCACGGCTGCAAGCACAAGTGCAAGAATCTTTTTCATATTGTTCCTCTTTCCGCGGCACGGTAGATTTTTGTTGTATGTGCCGCTTGTTTATTGTGGTAACATTTTACCACGGTAAAGTATTACTGTAAAGAAGCAAAATAGCCAAAGTTCCGTGGGGTGCGCTTTGCCGAAATTGTATAATTGAAACAATTTGTTTCCGTTTTTGGGGGTAAAACAGGGGATGGCGCAATGAATGCGTCTGTAGGGGCGGCAACCTGCCGCCCGTTTTTCCAACCTTACATGTCGGTGGGCGGCTGATAGCCGCCCCTACAACATCCCTTCCGTCATTTGCTTCGCAAATGCCACCTCCCCTTACACAGGGGAGGCTGGGGTGCATAGAAAAGACCCCTCCGGGAAGCCGGAGGGGTCTTTGTGCTTAGGGGTAGTTGCTAATCGTCAGATTAGCCGCCGTAGGATTCGCTCTGGCGCGGACGGAAGACGCCGAAGAATGCCTCGCCGACCGCCGTGTTGAACTCGCTTTCCGCAAAGTTCTTCACTTCCGGCGTGCCGTTGCCGGAGAGCTCCAGCACCTTGCCGTTTCCGAGGTAGATGCTCACCGTTACGTACTGCGTATCGGTATTCATCGTGTACGGGTCGTTTACGGACAAGCCGTTGCCGGTATAGAACCGATCGAAGCGATCCACGCTGTGGCACGCCTGGATCGTCATCAGGAAGTCGCCCACCTGATAGCGGTTCTCGTACAGCAGCTCGTACATGGTGTAGTTCTCCTGCAGGTTATCGTCCGTGACCTTGAACGGCGAGAAGTTGCCGTTGTCGTCGATGCAGAGCGATACGAGCTTACCGCCGATATGCTTGTTGATGAGCATTTCCGCCATGTTGCCCGCCTGCGTGTTGCGCTGCACTTCGGTATTCTTCGTAACAACGTCAACCAGAACAGACTTATACATCTTGGTTCTGAAGTACGCCGACTCGAAGTCATAGCCCTTGGCGCCATCGGAGTTTTCAAAACCGCTTTCAATGTAAGCCGCCGCCGTATCGGGAATATCCAGTTCCTTGCCGACCACGTTCTTATAGACCTGCTTGACAAACGCCAGATCCGTTGCGACCGAGGCATCGTTGCCCTTGATCGCTGCCGTGACGTTGCCGCTGGTTGCCAGCGCGCTCAGCGCGTTCACATCAGCATTGCTCACGGCATTCGCGCCGACCTTGATGCCGAAGTGGCGCGACTCCATCTGTCCGACGTAGCCGCTCGGGAAGTCGAGCACCGTGCCCGTTGCAACGTTATCGTTCACCTTGAAGGTGATCGAAACCGTCGTGCTGCCGTTTGCAGCCACCGTCACGTCGCTCCAAAGCACGTTGCGGCTGCCGCCGGAAAGCTGCGTGCCGCCGGCAGACGCCGAAATAAACGTCGTGCCCTTGGGCAGGCCTTCGCGGATCTCGTTGAAGGTGATCGCGCTTGCGGTGGTGTTCACGATCGTTTCCTCCAGCGTGTAGGTTTCGCCGGCAAGCAGCGTATCCCACGTGTGGAGTCGATCGCCGGAATAGACGTACTTTTCAAGCTGGACGCCTTCCGCCATCTTCGTGCCGTACGCTCTGCGCGCGCTTGCCGCCGGGGAAATGGTGGCATTTACGCAGGACAGGCTCTGGTTGTAACCCGTTGCAAGTTCATCCGCGTGCTTCGTGGACATCAGCGGACGGAACACAAAGAAGTAATCCTGCGCCGCCATGTTGAAGCGCTGCGTCGAAGTCGAAGTCGAACCGGAGATCGGGGTATCGACCGTCAGCTTGTTGTTCTTCAGCTCGACGATCTCAAGCGCGCCGCTCTGCTCGTGCTTCTCACCGGGTTCATACGTGTTCGTCAGCTTATACAGGCTGCCTCTCTTAGCGTACTTCGTGGAGTAGCCGGCATTTGCCGCGAACGCCACCATCTTATCGCCGTCGAGATAATGCGTTGCCGAATTGACCTCGGAATACGACGTGCCGACCGCTTTGAAGCGATACGTCAATTCGGAAGCAAAGTTGCCGTTTGCCGTAAAGTCTTCGGTATCGTCCGTACTGACAACCGGCCAGCAGTGCATGAATTCCATGTAGCCGTCGTTATCGTAGTCGCCGATGCACAGCAGCACGTGGCTCGGCACATAGAAGATATCGCCCGGTTGTGCCAGCGTCGAAACGTTATCGAGCGCTTCTTCGACGGTGCCGCCGACTTTGCTCTGCGGCAAGACGGTCGGATACGACGACCAGCCGCTGTTGAAGCCGGTGACAACGTAGCCGTATTCGTTGGCGCGGCCGTTGTTCTTATCCGCATTGATCTCCAGCTGCTTCGGCATACGGTAATACGAAAGCTTCGCGGAGAAGTTATAGTCGCTGCGGTCAAGCACGTTGCCGTTTCCGTCCACCGGAACCAGGCCGCGCACGCCGTCACGATACCAGGAATCGAACAGCGCCGACGGACCGCCGTAGTATTCGTACGGTGTGCCGTCCTCATTGAGGATGGTGTTGTAGTAGACGTTGTACGGGAACTCGGAGCACTGCGAATAGTAGAAGTTATCTTCCGCAACGCTCTCCGGCGAGATGCGCGTCGTACGGCGCCAACCGCGCGTGGAGCGCGTGTTGAAGAATACGTTCGTCAGCATGTTGCCGATGCCGGGCTCCGTGTTGATAATGTTGCCGTCCGCGTCGGTGCGGATTTCGCCGGCGTGTCCGTAGTAGTTCATGCCGTACTGCGTCATCGGGTTCATGTTGTAGTAGGCAAACGCCGTTGCAAGCAGCGCATCCTGCGCCGGGCTGAGGTCGCCCGCTTCAATCATTTCACCGATCGTCGTGCCGTCGAAGGTCGTATTTTCCCCGTCGATCAGCATGGGCTTGAACTTCAGATCGCCGCGGTTCTCATAAGCAACATTCACGCCCTTCATGCCGAGGTACGGATCAGTCCAGACGTATCTGCCGCGCAGCGATTCAAACGAACTAAACGACATTGTCAACACGTTCTGCTGACCGTCAACCTGCGCTTTCTGCTTCTCTGCATACTGCCGCAGAACATCGGCGGTGAACACAAACGTAATCGTCTTGGACTCTGCCGTTTCGCTCGGCGCGGATTCCAGACCGACGTAATACTGCATATACGACCGACCGGTCAGATAGAAATCCCATGCCGTCTTATTGGCAAAGTCGAACACGAACTTGAACGTCAGCTTGCCGTCCGTGATCTTCGGCGCGGTACGCAGGTTCGTCGAAATCTTGAAGAAGCGGTAGCCGTAGACGACCTTGCCTTCCGCATCGTAGTAATGATACATCGGCTGGTACGCCTGCTTCAGATCGGTCGCCGTCGGCTCGATGTTTCTGCCGGTGTTCACTATACTGTACTTGCCGGCTTTGAGCAGACCGAAGTCCTCCAGCGTATTGTCAGGATCCGCCGTCGCCGTGTCAATCACAAAGCCGAAGCTCGTGGCAAACTCATAGCTGCCGAGGTTGAGCGTATGACCGTTCAGGTTGAGCACGTAACCGGTGCCTTCCGCGTCCGCCTCAAGCTTGACGTTGCGGTTGATTGTGATATCACGATCCAGCGTCAGATCCGCAATGATGGCGATCTTTTCGGCATCCGCCAGTTCGTTGACCGTGTAGTCCGTAACCGTGACCTTGTTGAGGTTGCTGCCGGTGCTGCTGTTGACCCAAATGCTCTGCACCGTTTCGCTGCCTGCGGTAAACGTCGTCGTAGCCGCACCTGCCAGCGCTTCCGCCGTGGTCACGCCGAGACGCAGCTTGCCGGGCGTGCCCACCGTAGTCGCACGGCGATAGTTCAGCAGTTTTTCTCCGCTGCCTGCCGCGATATCGGCGACCGTCAGCGTCTTGCCGTTCAGGTCGAGCTTGTTCGCAAGTGTCAGCGTGCCATCATAGGTCACGGCAGCCGTCAGCGCCATCTCATCGCAGCCCTGCAGGTTTGCGTTACCGGCATTGATTTCCGCTTCGCTTGCAACGCCGAGCGCAAACATCGCATACGGATATTCGCCCTTATCGACCGCACCGTTATTGGTGACGCCCTTCGTAATCACGCGGTAGTTGTTTTCAAAGCGCACCGTGACGCCGGACGGAATCGTCAGCGCCTTGCCGTAGTCGAAGCTGTCCATCACGATGATCGTCTTGATCAGCGACTTATAGGACGAGGTCGTGAGCGCATCAAGCGCACGGTCGAGCGACATCGTATTCCATACGCCGTAGGTCACCGTGCCGTTATCGACAGCGCCGGTGCCGTTCAGATGGCGCACCGTCAGGTTGTAGCCGTTCAGATCGAGTTCGACATTCGACGGAATCGTCATCACAATGCCGGTATTCGTGCTGTTTTCAATCGCCGCACCGCCGGACCACGTTGCGCGGCGCGCGTCGATATCATTCGTCAGCGTCAGCATGTAGGTATTGGCTGTGTTGGCGGACGCCTCACGCAGATACGTTACGAGTTCTGCTGCGCTGCTGACGGTCTGCGACTTACCGACGCGGCCGACAAACGTGCCGTCGCCGATAATATCGCGGCAGGTCAGAACGTAGCTTCCGCTCATCGTGAGCGTTTTGCCCGACACGATCTCGATCACCTTCGCCGCGGCGTTCACGTTCTGATAGACCGTAAACGTTCCGTTCACGATGATCTTATCCCACTTGTTGTTACCGACTGCCGAGACGAAGTCGCTGCGGCTTGTGACCGTGGTGGCATAGCCACCGCCGAATTCTTTGGTGACCGTTCTGCCGGACTTGACCGTAACGGTGTAGTTGCCGTTAATGTAGCTGCCGCCGAATTCGAAGTCGTAGTCGTAAGCGCTCAGATCAATATTCTGCGCATAGTTGTGATCCAGCGTCAGTTTGAACTGGATATTGCTGAAGTTCAGGACGCCCTGCGCTTCGAGATAGGCGATCTGCGCTTCGGCATTGGCAATGTCCGCCGCCAGCGTGCTCGGGCTGACTTCAAAGAGGATGACCTCCGGAAGCGTGACTTTGTCCTTCGTCAGTTTGAACGTTGCGCCGCTGCCCATCTTGAGGTACTGCGCATCCAGCGTACCGCCGTTGCTGCCGGAGATATCCAGCATTCTGCCGGCATAGACCGACACGCTCCTAAACGTACAGGCGTTGCCGCTGTTCATCTTGAAATTGACGTTCGCCGCAGCGGGTACGTCAAAGGTCGATGCACTCCAGGAAGCGTTCGTCATCATTTCGAACGTCGCCGTCGGGTAGGCCGTCGCCAGCGGGATCGAGTTGGCAAGGGCCGTCGAACTGGAGCAGTAGGTACGGACGACGCTGCCGCCTACGGTATCCTGCAACGTACCGGCGCCGAACGTATCGCTGTTGGCGTTGACGTAGAGGTTCTTGCCGTTCATCTCAACCGTCTTGCCTTCGGGGATATTGAGGATATAGCGAGAACCGTCATTGGCAAGATTCGGGAAGATCGCCGCGCTGATCGCGTCCGGCATCGTGGAAACCGTCGCCCAGATGTTCGTGGTGAACTTGATCGTATCGATCGGGGACGACGCTTCGTTCATCGCATTGAGGGCCTTGAGGAAACTGTTATCCTGCAGGAGCTGATCATTCGTGTAGGACGCAACCCACGCGTTCGGATAGCTCACCTTCCACGTCAGTTTGCCGGTGCCCTTCGTGATCGTGCCGTTGTTGGTCAGACCGACAACCGCAAGATTGTAGTTGCCCAGCGCCAGCGTCGTGCCGGCAGGAACCGTCACTGCGCCTTCGCAGTCGATATCCGCTGCCAGCGTGACAGTCGGCAGTCCGGCTTTCAGTGCGGTCTCCAGTTCTGCCTCCGTGGCAGGCGTTTCCGTTACTGCCACGACCTTGTTCGTCACTTCGCCGGTGGTGATGATCTCGCCGCCGGTAACTTCATGGTGATTGTAATCCACGTTCGCATCGCCGACATCGATATTCTGCGTCAGCGTGAGATCGTTTGCCAGTTTGAACGTTTTGTCGGTGATCTTCTCGCTATCCGTGCCCGTGCGCGTAAAGTCGGCTTCGTTGGCAACCATGAACGTCACGGTATGACCTTCCGTGACCGTAGAGGTGCCGGCAAGCGTCAGCGTCACGCCGGACGGGATCGGATAGTTGTTGTACTGCACCGCACTGCCCGTCTGGTTGTACGCCTTCACGATGCCCGTACGCTCCGCAGCAATGTCGTCTGCATTCTTCAGCGTCTGACCGCCGACCGAGCTGGTCGTGCCGTTATACCACAGCGTGATCGAACCGTCGTTGGCAACGATCTCGCCTTCGCCCAGCGTCGGGCGTGTTGCACGCAGCGTCAGCGTCTTGCCGTTCAGGTCGAGCGTCTTGCCAGACGGAATCGAAATAATACCGTATTTGACGTAGCTTTCGCCGTTATTGAACTTCATCGACAGCGCGTCCGCCGCCCACAGATTCGGCAGGTTCGTTTCGAGCCAAGCAATGACCTCTTCGTTCGTGCCGGTGCCGTACGGGTTGTTCGCGCCGGTCGAGATGCTGCCGGCAAGCCAAATACCGTCGAAGTCCGTTCCGCTGCGAAGCAGTTCTTCATTCGCCGCCCACAGGTTGTTCAGTCCGCTCTCCGCCGTCGGCGCAGCCGTCAGCGCAGCGGTGGTATT
>JAFSXE010000029.1 GCA_017444195.1 Oscillospiraceae bacterium | reverse complement strand
CTATGCTCTTGAATATGAGCTTGTTGATAGAAATTATTCCCGGCAATTTAGACTAACAGAAGACGTTATGACAGAAAGCCAGATCACAAGAAACTCTCATATTGCTTTTACAGAAGAAGAAATTGATACCCTATGGCAAAATATAAATATTCCATATGTTGATATGATCCTTATACAGTGCTATTCCGGATGGCGCCCGCAAGAGCTTTGCTCTATTAAAATAGAAGACGTTGATCTTAAAAACTGGACAATCAAAGGAGGAATGAAAACAAAAGCAGGAAAAGGTAGAGTTGTTCCGGTGCATACTAAAATTCGAGATTTAGTTAAAAAGAGGTATGATGAAGCCGTAAAAATAAAAAGCAAGTCGCTCTTCAATGCAAAAAAGACAGATCATAGCGATTACAAAGAGGTCGATTACGGAAAATATCAATACGCCTTTGCGCAAGTAATAAGTCTCTTAAATCTAAACGCAAATCATAGACCTCACGACGGGCGAACTCATTTTGTAACGATAGCGAAGAAGTACAATGTCGATGAGTATGCCATAAAATATCTAGTCGGGCATAGTATTGCGGATTTCACCGAAAAGGTTTATACTAAGAGAGAATTCCAGTGGTTAAAACAAGAAATCGAAAAAATAAAATAGTCTGTAAAAAGTGTAGGAGCGAAAGTATAGAAATAGTGTAGAAATAATGTATGAGTTACCTACATTATACCACATTTTGCTACTTCTAAAGACTTTCGCTCCTATTGATTTTGCTAGAATTTATGAGGATTTGATTACTTTGCCGAAAATTTTACAGATTTTTCAGACATTCCCGCAAAAAGTGTGTATAATAGCGTTGTTGGAGGTTGTGCTATGAATACGTTTTTTCGGAATGCCGAACGGTTTTTTCTGCGAAACCGCGACCGCGGCATCAAGAATCTCATGCTCTACATCGCCATCGGCAACGCGCTCGTCTATCTGCTTATGCTGATCGACCCGAGCAACACCGTTTGGTCGGCGCTGATTTTTGATCGGACAAGCATCCTGCACGGGCAGGTTTGGCGTCTTGTCAGTTTCGTGCTGGTGCCTGCCGTCAGCGGCGGCGCGTTCGGCGTGTTTGTGACGTTCCTGCTGCTGTTTTTCTATTACCGCATCGGCGGCATGATGGAAAACACGATCGGCGTGTGCAAGTTTAACTGTTTTTACTTCACCGGCGTGGCGCTGCTCGATCTTGTCGGGATGATTTTCGACGTGTCGTTCACCGGCGACGCGCTGAGTTTGAGTCTATTTGCCGCGTTTGCAACGCTTTACCCGGACGTGCGAATTCTGCTCATGTACGTCCTGCCCGTCAAGGCGAAATATCTTGCGTGGGTTTATCTTGGCTTGACGGCGCTGGAGGTCGTGCTGTTCCGTTCGCTCTATCCGGTCGTGCCGCTGCTGAACTATCTGCTGTTCTTTTGGTCGGATCTCCCCAATCTGCTGCCCGACAAAAAGTTCACCGTACGCAAGAAGCAGAAGCCCAATCCCAACTGGGCGAAGAACTACCGTGTGGTACACCAGCAATCCGAACGCCCGTACCGCCACAAATGCACCGTCTGCGGCAGGACGGACGTTACCGATCCGCAGTTGGAGTTCCGCTACTGCTCGCAATGCAACGGCTATTACTGCTACTGCATGGATCACATCAACAACCACGCGCACATCCGATAAAAGAAACCGCCGAGCGAACACGCTCGGCGGTTTCATTCTTTATTTATTTCTTATCGAAAATCTTGAACAACGCTTCGATATCGTCATCGTCGTTCGACGCGGCAGCCGCGTTGGAGAACGCGCCGCCCGTGTTTGCCTTCTTCTCGTCGAAGCCGGTAGCGATAACGGTCACGCGCATCTGATCTTCATACGTGTCGTCGATCGAAGCGCCGAAGATGATGTTGGCGTTCGGATTTGCCGCTTCCATAACAATGTTGGCTGCGGTTTCAACGTCATCCAGTCCCAGATCCTTGGAGCCGGTGATGCTGATCAGCACGCCCATGGCGCCGTTGATCGAGGTTTCAAGCAGCGGACTGGCAACAGCTGCCATCGCCGCCTGCTCCGCCTTGTCGCGGCCGCTGGCGATGCCGACGCCCATGTGGGCGCGGCCGGCGTTCTTCATGATTGCGGAAACGTCGGCAAAGTCCAAGTTAATCAGGACCTTATCCGAATAACTGACGAGTTCGGCAATGGAAGAAACCGCCTGCTTCAGCACGTCATCAGCGATGCCGAATGCGTTTTGGAACGTGATCTTCTGATCCGTGACGTATTTCAGACGCTCGTTGGGGATGACGATCAGCGAGTCCACCTTGTCGGACAGTTCGGCAATGCCGGCCTCGGCGTTCTTCATACGGTTCGAACCTTCAAAACGGAACGGCGTGGTAACGACGCCGACGGTCAAAATACCGGCGTCATGCGCAAGACCGGAGATGACCGGCGCTGCGCCCGTGCCGGTGCCGCCGCCCATACCGGCGGTGACGAACACCATATCCGAGCCTTCCAGCGCGGAAGCGATTGCAGCTTTCGATTCCTCGGCAGATTTCTGTCCGACTTCGGGACGCGAGCCTGCGCCCTGACCGCCGGTCAGCTTTTCACCGATTTGGATTTGATTCTTGCATTTATTTTTGCGAAGGTCCTGCAGGTCGGTATTGACGATGACAAAGTCCGCGCCCGACATGCCGCCTTCCACCATACGGCTTACAACGTTATTGCCGGCGCCGCCGACACCGATCACTTTCAACGTGACAATTCTTTCTTCCGCCATGTTGCATCCTCCTGTGTAAAATGACTTATGATATTGACGCTGCGTTTCGCAGACAATATTCTAACATATTCTACCGCGATTTTTCCCGAAGGTCAATAAAAATTTCGGTTTCTTTTCCCGTTTCTGCGATTTTTTTCGTCAAGTAGGGATAAATCTCGCCACTTTTTCCTCATCAAAGGTCAAGTCGATCGTGCCCGTTTGATAGGAATCGAGCTGTTCCAGCACCGCGGTGAGGTATTGAAATTTGTATTCAAGTTGATCCGTGCCGCCGAGCCAGACCTTAAAACGATCGGCATATTGCAGAACGATATCGTAAGGCTTGGCCACGTCAATAGAAGCAATCTGCGGCAGCAGTCCCGTGCCGCGCAGCGCGGTCATGACGCGGATCGCCGCATCGAGCGAATCCGCGCCCTCCTCCGATTGCGCCGCCGCACCGACTTTTGCCGGTTGGATCGTAAAGCCAAGCAGCATCGGATACCCGTCCGCCGCGTCGGGATCAAGCTGTTCAAGCGCCTTACCTGCCGAATCGAGCAGCCAAACCGTGCCGTCATCCGCCTGTGCGCCGAACGGCGCGTCGGTTTCCGTCACGTCGAGCCGCACCGTACCCGGCAAAAGGCGCGTAACCTGCACCTCCTGCACGTAGGGCAGCAGCGTGCTGATCCTTCCGGCAACGGCGGACTTATTCACAAAGAGCAGATTGTCGCCGGTATGGACGCCCGACGCCTCAATGATCGCCGCATTGTCATAAACAAGATTGCCGCCGACTTCGATTTTCCGCACTTTGAAAAACAGCATAAGACTGCAAACCACCGCCGCAACAATGACCGCGGTGAGGAAAAGTTTTTTGCCGAGTCCGGCATTCGACGGCACTCTGCCGCGGCGGGTCTTTCTTCGGCGGATCGTCTGCTGATGTTCCTCCGATCTGCGCTGCTGCGTCGACACGGTTATCACTCCTCATCGGTTTCGTAAAAAATCTCAGCTCCGAGATCGATCCAATGCTGCATCCAGCCGTCATAGCCGCGATCCAGCAGAAAGGTATCGTGCAGGATACTCTCCCCTTTTGCCGCAAGCGCGGCAATCAGCACGCCGGCGCCGCCGCGCAGATCCGTGGCTTTCGCTTCCGCGCCGTGCAGATGTGACACGCCCTGCACGATCGCCGCCGAGTTTTGCAGCGTGATTGCCGCGCCAAAGCGTTTGAGCTGCGCTGCGTGGCGGAAGCGTTCGGGAAAAACGCGTTCTTCAAAAATACTGATGCCGTCCGCAAGCGTTGCCGCCGCCATAAGCGGCGCCTGCGCGTCGGTGGGAAACGCCGGGTAGGCATCGGAAACGACCGTGCCAAAGCCGCTAAGCCGCCCCTCGCAGGTCAGGCAGATGCTTGTGTCGGAAGTTGACACCGTGCAGCCGGCGCATTCAAGCAAGGCAAGAACGGGCGCAAGCGTTTGCGGCGCGGTCTGCTGCAGCGTGATACTGCCGCCGCATGCCGCACAAGCGGCAAGATACGTTGCCGTTTCAATACGGTCAGAAATCAAGGTATGGCGAACGCCGCGCAGCGTGCTACCGCCCCTGATATGTAAATCTTTCGTGCCAACGCCGGAAATATCCGCGCCTGCCGCCTGCAAGAAGCGGCAGAGATCACAAATCTCCGGCTCCTGCGCCGCGCCGTGAAGCGTAACCGAAATCGGCGCGGAAACGGCTGCAAGAAGGACGTTTTCCGTTGCGCCGACGCTGGGAAACGGTAGCGTCCACTCACAATCACAGGGTTTCGACCAATGAAGTTCGCAGCCGTTTTCACCGTCCGATACCGCCGCACCCATGGCCTCAAGCGCGGACAGGTGATAGTCAATCGGGCGCTGTCCCAACACGCATCCGCCGGGCTGCGCCACGCTGGCGCTGCCAAACCGCCCGAGCATTGCGCCGATAAAGTTGACCGAGGCGCGCATCTTGCCCGTTTGCGCATAATCCAGCGGTGCATTGACCGCGTGATCAGCGCGAACGAACACCGTCGTGCCCTCCCGCCGCACCTCGCAGCCGAGTTTTCTCAATATCACCATCGCCGCCTCGACATCCGAAAGATTCGGGCAGCGTTCAATTGCACATTCACCCCGGCACAGCAGCGTGGCTGCCAAAATCGGCAGCGCGCTGTTTTTTGCGCCGTGGACGGCAAGCGAGCCGTTTAGCCGGTGTCCGCCGTATACCGTCAGGTGTTGCATGTCATCCCCCCGCATTCGATAAACTTCACGTTATCTTATGCGGAGCGCCGAATTATCGTGTCTTGACCTTATTCAGCACAGCCTGACAGATGCGCTCCGTAGAATCGACTACGGCAAGCGATGCCAGCGCCGTGCGCATGGACGCGAGTTTCGACGGATTTTGCAGAAGATGGATCGCGGTATCGTACAGTGCGTCGCCGTCGCAGTCCTTTTCATCGAGTACGACTGCCGCGCCGCAGTCGCCTAAAATCGCGGCGTTTTTCTCCTGGTGATGATCGGTGACGTTGGGCGACGGAACGATGATTGCCGGTGCGCCGGCAACGGTCAGTTCCGCAATGGTCGCCGCGCCGGCACGGCAGATCATAAGATCCGCCGCCGCCATAACGGTAGGCATATCATAGAGGAATTCACACATTTGAACGTTGGGGCTGCCCGCAAGGTCCAGTCCATGCTCCCTGACGTAATCCGGCATCCAACGCCAGCCGTAAGAGCCGGTGGCGTGAGTATGGCGGATAGCGCCGTCTTTCGCTGCACGCAGCATAAACTGCGTGATTTTTTTGTTCATTTCCCGTGCGCCGAGACTTCCCCAGCAGGACACGACGAACGGCTCCTCGCCGATGCCGAGTTTTTTTCGCGCATCGGCTCGATTCGTGTAGACGAACTCGTCACGAACCGGCGTGCCGACGACCTGCACCTTATCCGCGTTGCGATACGCGCCGCGGCACGCTTCAAACGGCACGAAAATCGTATCCACCTTATCGGCGACCATTCTCGTTGCCATTCCCGGCACGGCATTGGATTCATGAACAAAGGTGGGAATGCCGAGGCGCGCGCCTTCGCGCAGCGCCGGGAAACTTGCATAGCCGCCCGTGCCGATGACCGCATCCGCTTCAAATTCGCGCAGGATGCGGTTTGCCTTGCGCAGTGCGGCGGCAATATTCACCGCGGTTACGGCATTATGCCACAGCGCCGACGGCGTCAGTTTTCTTTGGTAGTTCGAGATTTTCACCTGTTCCAGGCGAAACCCCTCGCGCGGTATAATATCGGCTTCCATGCCGTCCGCGCCAATAAAGAGGATCTTGCAGTCGCGCACACGCGATTGCAGCATTTTCGCAATGGCGATTGCCGGATAGATATGTCCGCCCGTACCGCCGCAGGTCAATACGATATTCAATGCACGATCCCCTTTCACAAAAGGTTGTTGTCGCAGTCGCGCGACACACTCAAAACGATGCCCATTTCACCGAGCTGCATCAGCAGCGCCGTGCCGCCGTAGGAGAAGAACGGCAGCGAGATGCCCGTAGACGGCAGGAAATTGCTGACAACGCCGATGTTGAAAAACACCTGGATTGCCAAAAGCGTGGTGATACCTGCCGCAAGCAGCGCGCCGAAGCGATCTTTC
Organism: Oscillospiraceae bacterium; assembly: GCA_017444195.1. Classification (GTDB taxonomy): domain Bacteria; phylum Bacillota; class Clostridia; order Oscillospirales; family Oscillospiraceae; genus RGIG3566. The sequence goes on along the minus strand of JAFSXE010000029.1, from coordinate 14,495 downwards.
GCGTGCATGGCGATCCAATAGCCGCGCCAAATGAGCAGAATGAACAGCAGCAAGATCAGCGCCGCGCCGACGAAGCCGAGTTCTTCGCAAATGATCGAAAAAACGTAGTCGTTATGCTCTTCCGGCAGATACAGGTACTTCTGTCTGCCGCGCCCGAAGCCGAGTCCGAACAGTCCGCCCGAACCGATCGCATAGAGCGACTGAACGATTTGGTAACCCTTATCGGACACGTCTTTCCACGGGTCGAGCCACGCGGTAATGCGGTCGGATGCGTAGCCGAACAGCAGTAGATAACCGACAGCCAGAACGACGGCAGCAGCGCCGAAATAGACAAACCATTTGATTTTGGCGCCGCCGAGGAACATCATCACCGCGCCGATCAGACAGAGAATGATCGTTGCGCTGAGGTGCCGTTCGGCAAGCGTTAAAAGTGCGATCAATCCCAAAAGCGCAAGGAACGGCCACAGTCCGTATTTCGCCTCCTGCATCTTTTCGCGATAGCGCGACGCCATGTTGGCAAAGAGCAAGACGATGGTAAACTTTGCGATTTCGGACGGTTGGATCGTGATCGGTCCGACGGCAATCCACCGCTGCGCACCGTGGGACGAGCGTCCGATCGCAAGCACGACCAGAAGAAGACCGGCGCAGGCCACGTAAAGCGGCAGCGACCACTTGCGCAGACGGTCATAGGGATAATACGACGCAACCATCATCACAACAACGCCGCCCAGCGCAAAGGCAAGCTGGCGCACGAAGTAGTATTGCGCATTGGCATAGTCCTTATAGGCGCGGGCATAACTTGCGGAATACATCATGATGACGCCGAGCGTGACAAGCACCAACGTCAGAAGCAGAAACGGAACATCCAGCGAACCGCGCTTTGGCTGAATTCGCCGCCCTTGATTGCCGTTCGCCACCGCTGTTCCTCCTTCCCTTAGCCGCGTGCTGAGACGGCAAGCCACGCAATCATGCACAGCACCGCCGTCACGCCGGTGAACACGGTAAAGATTTTTTCCTCATTCCAGCCGCACATCTCAAAATGATGATGGATCGGCGTCATTTTGAACACACGTTTGCCGTGCGTCAGTTTGAAATAGGTTACCTGGATCATAACCGAAAGCGTTTCGCAGATATAGACAAAGCCGACGATCAGCAATATCAGCGGCAGATCGAGCGCAAACGCCAGTCCGCAGACAAGACCGCCGAGAAAAAGCGAGCCGGTATCACCCATAAACACCTTTGCCGGATGAAAATTGAAGCACAAAAAGCCGATCAGCGCACCGATGCCCGCAAGCGGCAAAAGCGCAAGTTCCCCCTGCTTTTCCAGATATGCCGCCGCAGCGAAGAAGCACAGCACCGGCACGGTTACGCCGGACGCCAAGCCGTCCACGCCGTCCGTAAGATTGACGGCATTGACGCAGCCGACGATCACGAACATGGAAAAGAGCAGATACACCGCCCACGGCAGCGAGATCGTCACGTTCCAAAACGGGATATACAGCGTGCTTGTCAGATTGCCGTTAAGACGCAGCAGCGCCAAAAAGCATCCTGCTGCGGCAAGCTGAAGCGCGAGTTTTTGCAGCGCCGTCAAGCCGAGGTTGCGGTGATATTTGACTTTCACGAAGTCATCGGCAAACCCGATCAGTCCGAAAACCAGCGCGAACAGGAACACAAAAAGCGCATCGTAAATGCCGTTTTTGAAATCGCGCAGTCCGTATAAAACGACCGTCACGCCGATGGCAAAGATGAACGAGATGCCGCCCATGGTGGGGGTACCCGCCTTCGATTCGTGCCACTTCGGTCCGATCTCACGGATCGACTGGCCTGCCTTGAGCGCGTGAAGGACGGGAATGAGCAGCTTCATGGAAACGAAGCTGAGTCCAAATGCCACAAGCAAAATCTGAATTCGCTCCAAGATGCTCACTTCCGATCGTCCTCTTTCGTTTTCTCAAGAAACAGCCGCAGGGCGTTTTCCATTTTCATTGCACGGCTGCCCTTGAACAGCAGCACGTCGCCTTTTTGGGCAACCGCGGCGAGTTTTTTCACTAAGTCTTCATGCGTTGTAAAATCGGCGCAGTTCTTTTGATCCATGCCGCCCGTGATCGCGCCGCCGACCACGCGGTCGGAATACGCGCCGTAGGCATAGACCGTATCGGCAAGGCGCGCCGCAAGGCGTCCGATGCGGAAATGCTCGGCAGAACTTCTTGCGCCGAGTTCCAGCATATCGCCGAGCACGGCAATGCGTTTGCCGGACTGTTTGCGGTCGCCCAAAACCTGGAGCGCCGCCGCCATGGACTCCGGTCCGGCGTTGTAGCAATCCTCGATAATGGTAAAGCCGTTTTCTTCAAATACGCGCTGGCGCATGCCGGTATTGCGGAAATTACTCATTGCGATTTGAATTTTCTCCGGCGCAACGCCGGCAAGCAGCGCCACGGTGATTGCCGCAAGCGCATCATAAACGAGGTGCATGCCGTCCGCAGGGATATACAGTTCAAAACGATGTCCCAGACCCTTAACGACGAAGAGCATACCGCCGTCGAGCTGCTCGACGTTTTCCGCCAGCACGTCGCAGGCCGGGTTTTCCACGCCGTAGTAATACTTCTTATGCGGCTCGGCGTCCTTCAAATTCCACAAAAGCGGCTCGTCGCCGTTAAAGACGGCAACGCCCTTTTTCTGCATACCCTGCATGATCTCCATTTTCGCCTTGAGGATACCCTCACGGCTGCCGAGGTATTCAATGTGCATCGTGCCGATATTTGTAATAACGGCGACGTCGGGACGCGCGATGGATGCAAGATACGCCATTTCGCCGAAGTGGTTCATGCCCATTTCCAGCACCGCCATCTGCGTATCGGCAGGCATGGAGAGAATCGTCATAGGCATACCGATGTCGTTGTTGAAGTTCTCCGCCGTCTTTGCGGTTTGGTACTTTGCGGCAAGCAGCGCGGCAATCATTTCCTTCGTAGTCGTTTTGCCGACTGAGCCGGTCACGCCGACAACCTGCGCATCAAGCGTCTGGCGGTACCCTGCCGCAAGCAGACCGAGCGCCTTGCGCGTATCGGCAACCGTGATCGTCGGTGCGCTGACGTCGACCGTCTCATCGACGAGCACCGCCGCCGCGCCTTCCTTCACCGCCTGTGCGGCAAAGTCGTTGCCGTTGAAGTTTGCGCCGTGCAGCGCAAGGAAAAGACAGTCTTTGACGATTTTGCGCGAGTCGGTCACAACGCAGGAAATCTCCGTATCGCCGTTTCCGACAAGCGTACCGCCGCACCAATCGCTAAGCTGTTGAAGCGTCCAACTCATCTTTCGCACCTCACTTCATTTCTCCTGTAAGTATGCCTGAACTTCTTCCCGTTCGTCAAGATGGAATTTTTCTTTGCCGATTTCCTGATACGTTTCATGTCCCTTGCCTGCCAGCACGATAATATCGTCCTTGCGGGCAATATCCATTGCGTGGCGAATGGCAGCGCGGCGGTTTTCAATCACGGTATAGGGCGTTTTCGTCCCCTCTGCACCGGCAACGATCTGCCGCAAAATCTCATTCGGGTCTTCCGTTCGGGGATTATCCGAAGTAAAGATGACCAGATCCGCAAGTGTGACGCCGATCTTGCCCATGATGGGACGCTTGAACGGATCGCGGTCGCCGCCGCAGCCGAACACGGCGATCAGCCGCCCTTTGCAGTAGCCCTTGACCGAACGAAGCACGTTTTCCAATCCGTCCGGCGTATGGGCGTAGTCGATCAGCACGGTATAGTCCTTGCCTGGCGTCGGCACGACTTCCACGCGCCCCTTCACGCCGGCTGTATTGCGCAGCGCGGCGGAAATTTCGCCGAGCGGCACGCCGAGCGCCGACGCGCAGGCGATTGCCGCCAGCGCATTATACGCGGAAAAGCGTCCCGGAATACCAAGGCGGAAACGGCTGATTTCGTTGCCGATCACGGCGTTAAACTCCACGCCGTCCGCATGAAGCTGCAAATCGCGTGCGCAGAGATCCGCTTGATCGTTTCCGACGCCATAGGTCAGATTGCGCGCCGCCTTCGATTCCGAAAGCATCGTTTCGCCGACGGGATCATCCCGATTGAACACGCCGATATCGCAGTGCTCAAAGAGAATCTGTTTTGCCTTGCGATAGTTTTCCATCGTCTTATGGAAATCGAGATGGTCTTCGGTCAAATTGGTAAAGATACCGACGGTGAACTGCACGCCGGCGACGCGGTGAAGATACAGCGCGTGGGAGGATACCTCCATCACAACGTGTGTGCATCCGGCATCTGCCATGCGGCGGAACAGCGCCTGCACCTCGTAACTTTCGGGCGTGGTGCGCTCGGTCGGGATCTCCTCATCGCCGATCATATTGCGGATCGTGCCGATCAGTCCGACCTTCGCACCGAGCGTCTGTTCGAGAATGGATTTCAAAAGATACGTGACCGTCGTCTTGCCGTTCGTTCCGGTAACGGCGATCATCGTCATTTTTTCGGCAGGGTGATCGAAACGGTTGACGCCGATCAGCGCCAGCGCCTCGCGCGAATCACGGACGAGAATATACGGAACGTCACATTCCGGCGCCTGTTCGCAGACGACGGCGACAGCACCGTTTTGCACCGCGCTTTCGATATAGCGATGACCGTCGGTTTGATAGCCGCGCACAGCAACGTAGAGATCGCCCTTTTCCACCTTGCGCGAATCATAACGCACCTCGGCGATTTCCGCTTCCGGGTCGGCATGCCACGCCGTAATTTCAATCGAGGTCAAAAGGTCCTTCAGTTTCATCGTCTATCCTCCGCCTTTGTATTAGTCCGTTGCGCTGTTATCCGTAAACTCCACCGTCACGGTCGTGCCCGCGGCAACCTCCGTTCCCGGCTCAATGCTTTGATACGTTACCTGCAGGTAGCCGGGGTTGCGATCCGTGCCTTTCGACTGCAGATACAGTCCGCGTGACGCCGCTGTGTCCTTTGCTTCGCGCACAGTCATGCGCATGAAGTCCGGCACCGTTGCTTTTTCCTGCGGCGCTGCATCGCCACAGTAGAGCACGATCTCCGAGTTGCCCGGCACCTCTGCGCCGGACGACGGCACCTGACCCGTGACCTTCTCGCCTTCGCCGACGACGCGGCAGGTCAAGCTGCGTTCGCGCAGCATATTTTCCGCTTCGCTCGCCGTGCGTCCCATGACGTTCGGCACGACGACGTTGATCGCGCTGATATCCTCATCGGAATAATCCGGCTCCACGCCGAGATACGGCAGCACGTCGGCAAAAATGTCGCGCACGGTCGGCGCAGCCATGATGCCGCCGGAAATATACAGACCCGTCGCCGGGTTCGGCGTATCGAGAACGACGAGCACGACGTACTTCGGATCGTTGATCGGCGCGACGCCGATAAACGAAACCATCAGATCATCCACCGGGTTGCCGTATTCATCAAATTCATCCAGTTTTTCGGACGTGCCGGTCTTGCCGCCGATGCGGTAGCCCGCCGTTTTTGCGCGGGACGCCGTACCGCCCGTAACGACGTACTCCATGAGATCGCGCATCGTGGCGGAGGTTTCTTCGCTGATTACCTGACGCAGGACGGTGCGGTCGTTCTTCATAATCGTTTCTCCGTTGGCATCCAACACTTCGGAAACGATATACGGTTCGAGCAGGTAGCCGCCGTTGACGATTGCCGAAACGGCACGCACCATTTGCAGCGGCGTGACCTTAAAACTCTGTCCGAACGAAGCGGAAATAATGTTACTCACGCCGCCGTCCGCCTTGGGATTCATGTAGTTGCGGCTGTAGAAGTAGCCGACAGCCTCACCGGGAAGATCAACGCCGGTCTTTTCCATCAGTCCGAACGCATCCACGTAATCGTAGAACGTTTCGCCGCCGAGTTTCAAGCCGATATTGGCAAATGCAATGTTGCACGAGTTGCCGAGCGCTTCTTTCGTGGACTGCATGCCGTGCCCTGCGTGCTTCCAGCAATGCAGCACCTGCTCGCGCCCGGTAAAGTCTGCCGCACCGCCGCAGTAGAACGAATCGTTCAGCGTCACCGCGCCTTCGTTGATTGCCGAAGCAAGCGTAATCAGTTTGAACGTTGAGCCGGGCTCATAGCCGTCCGATGCGGCGCGGTTGCGCCACTGCCAAAGACGCGCCGCCGCCATCGCCTTGTTGTAGGCGGCAAGTCCGCGGTTGTACGCTTCCGTTCCCTCGCCTGCCGAGATCGCTTCCAGATACATTTTCTCCAGCGCTTCCGCCTTGTCCGTATCGTAGATCTCCTGATAGCGGTTGGGATCGTAACTGCCGAGCGTCGCCATGCCCTTGATCGCGCCGGTATTGACGTCCATGACGATGCCAAAGCCGCCGCCGAGCACGTCGTACTTTTCAATGGCGTTCTCGATGCTCTTTTCCAAATAATACTGCACCGTGGAATCAATCGTCAGTACGATGCTGTTGCCGTCGGTGGCGTCATAGTATTTTTCGTAGGTATTGAGCATTTCCGAGCCGTAGTTGCCCTTGGTGGTAATCACCTTGCCGGCGGTGCCGGTCAGCGTTTCATCATAGTAGGACTCCAAACCCTCGGTGCCCTGGTTATCCATATTCACAAAGCCGATAATCTGCGCGGCGAGTGTGCTGTAAGGATAATAGCGCAGCGTATCGCCCTCAAGGTAGATGCCCTCGATCTTATTTTCGTTGATAAAGGCGCGCACCTGCTGTGCAAGTTCCGGACCGATTTTCCGCTTGATCATTTTATAGCGCTTTGTCGTATCCGCTGCCTGCTGATAGACAAATTCCTCTTTCACGCCGAGAATGCGGCTGAGCCCTGAAGCGATCAGCGCCAGATCCTGTTTCTTCGTGGCGATATCATTCGGGTCGATAAAGACGTTTTCCACCGACGAAGACGAGGCGAGGATATTCATGTTGTAGTCGTAGATGATGCCGCGGTCGGCAGAAAGCGACGTGGAACGTGTCTGATTGCTGATCGCCTTGCGCTCAAATTCGTCGTGATGCACGATCATGATGCTGAACAGTTGGCAAAAAAGCGGAATAAACGCAAGAAAACCGCACACAAGCATCACAAGCATTGTGCGGGTTAAGACAAGGCGATTTGCCTTTTGCACTATGGTATTTTCCTGCTGCGGCTTTTCGCCGCGATTCTTTTCATCGCGCAATCGGCGCACCCCCTGTTTCACAAAATCCGAGGCGGATAAGCGTTAGCCGCCTCGGATGCTGCTTGTCTATCTTATGACTCCGGCTGCGCCAAATATGCCGCCAAATTGGTAAACGCATCATCGGTCAGGCGAACAAGCGCCGTCAGTGTTGCCGGATGGGAGGAAAGCACCTCGCCACGGTCTTCGCCGGAAAGATTGATATAGACCGCCTCGGTGCCGGTGGATTTCGCCATGCCGAGCCGCGCCGCCTGCGCTTCGATGGCAGCAAAGTCGATCTTGCCTTCATATTCGCTGCGCAGTTTGCCCTGCTGCTCGGTTAAATCCGACAGTTGGGATTGCAGCGCGGCAACCTTCGATTTCGATTCATACAGCCGTTCAAACGCAAAAAGCTGCAAAACCAGTACGAACGCAACGGCAAGTACCGCCGCCACACCAAAGGGCGTAATTGCCGCTTTCTTTTTCTTTGGCACGGTGCGCGTTTTTTCACGCGGCAGCGTCCGCTGCGGACGATCGCCGATGGACAGATCATACGCCGCCGAGCCGTCGTTCGTCATGCGTCTGTTTGTATAAGCCATCATTGCATTTCCTTTCGTGCGTTACAGTTTTTCGGCAATGCGGAGCTTTGCGCTTCGGCTCCGCGGATTTTCATTTAATTCCGTTTCACTTGCCGTGATCGGTTTTTTCGTGATAAGCCGCATCTTTGGCGTTCTGCCGCAGACACAGACGGGAAACTCCGGCGGACAGATACAGCCTTTTGCCGCCGCCTGCATGCCGTTTTTCACAAGGCGGTCTTCGAGCGAATGGAACGAAATCACACACAGCCGACCGCCCGGTTTCAGACAATCCGGCGCATCGCGCATCACCTTTTCCACCGCGCCGAGTTCATCGTTCACGGCAATGCGGATCGCCTGGAACGACCGCTTTGCCGGATGCTGCTTTTCGCGAAGCGCCGCAGGCGGCATCGCGCGTTTGATAATCTCCGCCAGTTCCAGCGTCGTCTTGATTGGCTTCTTCTCACGCTCGCGCTCGATTGCCGCAGCAATCAGCGGCGCGTAGCGTTCTTCACCGTAATCGAACAGAATACGGCGCAGTTCCTCTCGCGGCCATTCGTTGACGACGGCAAACGCCGTCAGCGTATCTTCGCCGTTCATGCGCATATCCAGCGGCGCATCCGCCATGTAACTGAATCCACGCTCGGCATCGTCAAGCTGCGGCGAGGAAACGCCGAGATCAAGCAGAATGCCATCCACGCCGTCAATGCCGAGTTTTTCCAGCACGGCGGTAAGGTTTTCAAAATTATCATGCACGAGCGTCACGCGTTCGGCAAACGGAGCAAGGCGCTCCCCTGCCGCCGCCAGCGCAATCGGATCGCGGTCGATGCCGATCAGCCGACCGCCATCAAGCCGCTGTGCGATTTGGAAGGAGTGACCTGCACCGCCGAGCGTGCCGTCAACGTAAACGCCGTTCGGGCGGATATTCAGACCTTCGATACACTCGTCAAGCAAGACGGACCGATGTGAAAACTCCATCAGAATTGCAGATCCTCCATTGCCGCAAGCAGGTTTTCCGGCGTCAGTTTTTCGCGCTCCAGCGCATCGTAGGCATCCGCGCTCCAAATCTCCGCGTGGTTGCCCTGTCCGATGATCACGACTTCCTGCTTCAGCCCTGCGTATTCGCGCAGTTCGGCAGGAAGGAGAAATCTGCCCTGGCGGTCCGGCTCGCACTTGGCGGCGTTGGCAAACAGGAAGCGAAGCTCCTTCGCCTTGGACATCGGCAGCGCGTTGTAGCGCTCCATCACGCCGTCCCAACTCGCCTGCGTATAGACCGAAAGGCAATGATCGACGCCGATCGTAACGTAAAATGCGGCGCCGAGTTCTTCTTTCAGTTTGGACGGCACGAACAACCGTCCTTTGCTATCGACCGTATGACGATATTTGCCGTACAAACCGCTCACCTCGCTCCACTTTACGACATTTTTGCTCCATTTCGCTCCACTTGACTATACTATACAATGCTTTCTTTGAAAATGCAATCCTTTTTTTCGTTTTTTGTAAAAAAAGTAGGCAGGCGTGATCCGCCTGCCCACTTTATCCGTTCTCAACGCCGATTTTTGTTTCCGCTTGTTCCAAAAAGATCCGCTCACCGTCTGCGCGAACGAACCACTTTCGCACATCGTCCAGAAGCATCCGGTCCGCCAGCGGCTCTTCAACCTCCTCACGCAGCCGCTTGCGAAGCTGACGGGCGCCGCCGTCCTCTCCTCTGCATTGCGCCGCAAGCGCACCGGCGACCTCCTGCGCAAACTCCAGCTCCACACCGCTTTGTCTGCATCGCGCCGTCAGTTCACCGAGCCGCAGCCGCGCAATCTCGGTCATTGCCGCATCATCCAGTTTTTCAAACGCCGCCACCGCGTCCAGTCTGCCGAGAAACTCCGGCGTGAAAAACGTTTTGAGCGCCGCCAGTTCCTTGCGGTCATCCTTGCCGCGCAGAAACCCGACCGCATCGGCGTTCGTGCTGCCGAGGTTGCTTGTCAGCACAATCAGCGCGTTGGTGAAATCAGTCTTTCTCCCCTCCGCATCGGTCAGTACGCCGTCGTCCATGATTTGCAGCAAGATGCCGCACAGATCACGGTGCGCCTTTTCGATCTCATCGAACAGCACGACGCAGTACGGTCTTCGACGCACTTTCTCGGTCAGTTCACCGCCCTCACCGTGCCCGACGTAGCCGGGCGGCGCACCGAGCAGGCGCGAAACGGTATGCTTTTCGGAAAACTCAGACATATCGAGCCGAATGAGCGCGTCCGCCGTGCCGTAAACCGTTTCCGCCAGCGCCTTGCAAAGTTCCGTCTTGCCGACGCCGCTCGGTCCGGTGAGCAGCAGCGATGCAACGGGGCGATTTTCCTCGCGCAGTCCGAGCCGTCCGCGGCGGACGGCTCGTGCAACCATGCCGACCGCCGCATCCTGCCCCACGACGCGCTTTTTCAGTTCCTCCTCCCAAGTGCAAAGCCGCGCACGCTCCGACATGCCGACCGTACCGACGGGAATATCCGTTCTCGCGGCGACTGCCGCGGCGATCTCCTGCGCGGTAACGCTTGCCGTTTCACGCATTGCATAGCGCAGCTGCGTGCGCAGCGCCGCCGCTTCTTCAAACCGTCCGCGCTGCATTGCCTGCCCGAGCCGCAGAGACAGTTCGCGCTGCATCGGCGCGGACGCGGACGATTCCTGTTTTTCCACGCGCATCCGTGCCGCTGCCTCGTCGATCAGATCGACCGCCTTATCGGGGAGAAAGGCGTCGGAAAGATAGCGGCGCGAAAGCGAAACCGCCGCAGAGATCGCATCGTCGGTAATGCTGAGTCCGTGGTGCGCTTCGAGCATCGGGCGCAGACCGCGAAGCATGGCTTCCGTTTCCGCCGCCGTCGGTTCGCGCACGGTCACGGCGCGAAAGCGGCGGCAGAGCGCCGCGTCCTTTTCAATATGGCGGCGATACTCCGAGACGGTCGTTGCGCCGATCATGCGCAGTTCGCCGCGCCCAAGCGCCGGCTTGAGCAGATTGGCGGCGTCAATCGCGCCCTCCGCGCTGCCCGCGCCGACGATGGTATGCAGCTCATCAACGAACAGAATGACGTTGCCTGCCGCTTTGATCTCCGCCAGCACGTCGCGCACGCGCTCTTCAAACTCGCCGCGGTATTTCGTTCCGGCAAGCAGGCTTGCCAAATTGAGCGACAGCAGCCGCTTGCCGCGCAGTCCGTCTGGCACGCGCCCTTCCGCCATGCGTTTGGCAAGTCCCTCAACGATTGCCGTCTTGCCCACGCCCGGCTCGCCGATCAGCGCGGGATTGTTTTTGCTCTTTCGGCACAGGATCTCCATCACCATGCGCGTTTCACGCTCTCTGCCGATCGTGGGCGGATAGCGGTCGGCGCGCGCCACCATATCGTCACAGAACTGTTCTGTCAGTTTCAAACTCGTTCCTCCGTATCGTTCGCCGTGCGGACGGCAAATCCAATCATAGGTAAGCGAAAAGACTTCATTGGGATCAACGGCGCAAACGTGCAAAAGCCGCACCGCCGAGCAGGAGCGTTCACGCATCAGCGCAAGCAGCAGATGTTCCGGCTCGATTTCGGGCGCATAGAGTTGCTGCGCCTCCCTTCCTGCCGCCGCAACGACGCGGACGACGCTTTTGGACGCGCGATTTTGCGCTGCGCCGTCGCCGCCGTGCTGCGCCGCCGCCACACGCTCCATCGTTGCCGCGTCCAAACCAAGCGGCGCAAGCATCGTGCGAAGCTGCACGTCCTGCGTCTGAACGAACGCCAGAAGCAGATGCTCCGAGCCGACGTAATCATGCCCCAGTCTTCGCGCAAGAATCGATGCATCCTGCAATAATTCGGTTGTACGGACGGACAGCTGCATCCTTGCCACATTCATCCCCCATTTACCTTTGACAGTCTTGCCGCATTTGCGCAAGCGTAAACCGTGCGGTAAAAATTTGTCGTTGCATTTTATGTTTTTTATGCTACAATGAATACGCAAACCAAGATTGGAGGTAGAAAAAGATGGCATACAAAATTGGCGAAGCTTGTGTGAAGTGCGGCGCTTGCGCCGGTTCCTGCCCGCTCGGCATCATCTCCGAGGGCGACGAGCGCTATGTGATCGATGCCGATCAGTGCATCGAGTGCGGCACGTGCGCCGGCGAATGCCCCACGGGCGCGATCACCCAGGAGTAATTGCCCCTACACAAAATACCCCTGTGCGCGCACAGGGGTATTTTCTATGATCGGAGAAAATCATGGAAAAACTTTGGAACGGCGTTTACGCCGATACCGATGATTCGTTTCCGCTGACGGCGGACGCATTTTTGCTGGCGGACTTTGCCGTAATCGGCAAAGGCTCGGCGGTCTGCGATCTCGGCTGCGGTGCAGGCGCAGTCTCGATGATGCTGCTCGCAAATGATGAAAGCGTTTGCGTTACGGGCGTGGACGTTCGGGAAGATGCGCTTGCCGCAGCGCGTAACTGCGCGGAGAAAAGCGGCGTTGCAAATCGCTTTTCCGCTGTACGCGCCGACTGGCGCGCCTTACGCGGAACGCTGCCGTTCGGTGCGTTTGACGCGGTCGTTGCCAATCCGCCCTATTTTGCCGAGGGCGCGGACGGCTGCCGGGCAGGCACGGATTTGGACGGACTTTGTCACGCCGCCTCGCAGCTGCTCAAAAACGGCGGACGGTGCTTTTTCGTCTACCGCGCCGAACGGCTGACGGATCTGCTCTGCGCCATGCGCAGCGCAGGCATTGAGCCGAAAACGGTGCGCTTTGTTCGCCACCGAAACGGCGCGGTGCGGAAAACCGCACTCATCGCCGGAACGAAAGGCGGCGGCGCAGGGGTGCAATTCCCCGACGATCTCATTTTCTATGACGACGGCGGCGCGGAAACGCCCGAATGCCGCCGCATTTATCACCGATGAAAGGAGCCAGCCATGGCAGGAATGCTCTATCTCGTGCCGACGCCGATCGGCAATCTCGGCGACGTTTCGCCGCGCTGCCGCGAAACGCTGGAGAGCGCAGACTTCATCGCCGCGGAAGATACACGCGTAACGATGAAACTGCTCCATTATTTGGATATTCACAAGCCGCTCGTCAGCTACCATGAACACAACAAAGCGGAAAGCGGCGGCAAGATCCGTGCGCGGATCTTGGGCGGTGAAACGTGCGCGCTCGTGTCCGACGCCGGCACGCCGGCGATCTCCGACCCCGGCGAGGATCTCGTGCGGCTTTGCGCGGAAAACGGCGTCACCGTCTGCACCGTCTGCGGTCCGTGCGCCGCAATCACGGCGCTTGCGGCAAGCGGTCTGCCGACGGGACGGTTTACGTTTGAGGGTTTCCTCTCGGTCAATAAAAAGAGCCGTGCGGAGCATCTTGCCGCGCTTGTCGGCGAAACGCGAACGATGATCTTTTACGAAGCGCCGCACAAACTCTTGCGGACGCTGGACGATTTCGTGCAGACGTTCGGATCGGATCGGAAGATTTCGCTGTGCCGCGAACTGACGAAACTGCACGAGGAGATCATCCGCACGACCGTGGGCGAAGCCGCCGAACGCTTCCGCGAAACGCCGCCGCGCGGCGAGTTCGTTTTGATCGTTGCCGGTGCGGAAAAATCGGAAAACGTCGAAATGACGATGGAAGACGCCGTTTCGCTCGTGCAAAACCGCATCGCCGAAGGCATGCGGACGAAGGATGCAGTCAAACTCGTTGCCGAGCAGACCGGCATCGCAAAAAACGCGCTTTATGACGCCGTAGTGAAATGAAAAAATGAGCTGCTGTGCAGCTCATTTTTTTATGCTCTTACGCGTATGCTTGCGTGAGGTGATCGCATGAACGCAGTGTGGATGGTGCTTCTTTGCGGCTCGCTTGCGGCGGCGTTTTGGACAGGCTCGTGGCGCGATCTTTCCGCTGCCGCGCTTTTGGGCGCGCAGCAGGGCGTGACCATAACGTTTTCCATTGCCGGCGCACTCTGCCTGTGGACGGGGCTTTCGCGCGTTATGGAACGAGCCGGGCTATCGGAAAAACTCGGTCGGCTGCTGCGTCCGATCTTGGGACGGCTTTTCCCAAACGCGGCGCGTGACGCAGACGCGCTCGGCAAGATCACGGGAAACGTAACCGCCAACCTGCTCGGGCTCGGCAACGCGGCGACGCCGCTCGGCATCGAGGCCGTAAAGCGGATGCAGGCACTTTCCGGCGGCGCGGCGGCGACGGACGAAATGTGTTTGCTCATCGTGCTGAACACCGCATCCGTGCAGCTTATTCCGGCGACGGTCGCGGCGGTACGCGCATCGCTTGGTGCGGCGCGTCCGTTTGAGATTGTACCGGCGGTATGGCTGGCTTCCGCGCTTTCGGCAATCGGCGGCGTGCTTGCAGCGAAGGTCTTTGCGCGGCATGGCTGATCTGCTCATTCCCCTGCTGCTCACGGCAGTTTCCGCGTTCGCGCTGGCGAAGAAGCAAGACGTCTATGCCGATCTGACCGACGGCGCACAGGATGGGCTGCGCGTGCTGTTTCGTATTGCCCCGTCGCTCGTTATCCTTCTGACGGCAGTACAGCTTTTTCGCGCGTCCGGCGCAATGGCGCTGCTGTGCTCATTTGCCGCGCCGCTTTTCCGCTTGCTCGGTATTCCGCCGGAGGTCGCGCCGCTGGTGTTTGTCCGTCCGCTTTCCGGCAGCGCGGCGCTTGCCGTCGGTGCGGATTTAATGAAGACTTACGGCGTGGACTCTACCATCGGCAAAACTGCAGCCGTGATGCTCGGCAGCACGGAAACGACGTTCTACACAATCAGCGTCTATTTCGGCGCGGCGAAAATCAAAGACACACGCT
>JAFSXE010000028.1 GCA_017444195.1 Oscillospiraceae bacterium | reverse complement strand
CAGCGCGCTGCCGCCGCCGGAGAGCAGGAACAGCACCGTATCCGACGCTTCGAGATCCTCCACGAGATCCAGCGCTGCCTGTGTGGCGCGGAACGAGTTTTCGTCCGGCACGGGGTGCCCGGCTTCATAGCAGTCGAAGTTGGCGATCGGACCGAGGACGTGCTCGTATTTCGTTACAACGACGCCGCGCTCGATGCGGCTGCCGAGGAAGTCCGACGCGGCTTTTGCCATTTGCCACGCGGCTTTGCCTGCGGCAACGAGCACGACGCGACCGGGAAACTCGCGTCCCTCCAGCGCGCGCTGCACAGCGGCGTCCGGCTGCACAGCGTCGATCGCCTCGTGCAGAATACGATCGGCGTGGCTTCGTAAAATGTGGTTCATTGTTTCACCTTCCTAATTGGATAAAAGAGGGCGCGCCGCGAGATAACGGCGCGCCCGTTTATGAGGAATCAGAAGATCAGATTGAGAATAAAGATCTCGACCCTGGCGGCAAGACCGATGACCAGCGTCATCATCGTCTGCGTGCGATAGCCTTCCTCCGGTTTCATTTCACCGAAGTTGGTGACGACCCAGAAGTAGGAGTCGTTCGCGTGCGAGACGGTCATTGCACCGGCGCCGATTGCCATGACAACGAGAGAAATCTCGACCGGCGACGCGAAGCCGAGCACCGGCAGCAACGGGGCAATGATGCCTGCCGTCGTCGTGATCGCAACGGTGGACGAGCCCTGCGCGCTCTTGAGGATCGCAGCGAGCAGGAACGGGAAGAAGATACCCATTGCCTGCAGGACGGTGGCATGCTCGGTGATGAAGTTTACCATATCGGACGAGGCGATGACCTTGCCCAGAACGCCGCCTGCGGCGGTGACGAACAGGATCGGACCGACCGTCTTCAGCGATTCGTTGGTCAGCTGATAGAACTCGGATTTCTTACCGGCGGTCAAAAGTTGGATGATTGCCAGCACCGAGCCGACGGCGAGCGCCATGATCGGCGTGCCGAGGAACGTGCAAAGATCAGCCCAGAATCCCGTCCAGCCTGCCATCGAGGAGATGGAGGACAGCGCCATCAGCAGAATGGGGACGAGCAGCGGCGCGATCGCGTTGCAGCCGTTCGGCAGTTTGCCGTATTCAGCTTTGAGCTCTTCATAGGTTTTGACAACTTCGCCGTTGTCGCCGAGTTCGTCGGCGCTCTTGATCTTTTTGCCGATGAAACCGGCGTAGATCAGACCGGCGATCAGCGGCAGGATTTAGCAGAGCACGCCCATGCCGATGACGAGCAGCAGGTTGTTGCCGACGCCGAGGGTGTTTGCCGCAGCGATCGGGCCCGGCGTGGGCGGGATAAAGACGTGGGAGATGTACAGACCGCAGGAGAGGCACACTGTCATCATAACGCTGGATTTTCCGGTGCGTTTCACGAGCGCCTTGCGGATCGGGTTCAAAATGACAAAGCCGCTGTCGCAGAAGACGGGGATCGAAACGACCCAGCCCATCAGCTCAATAGCAAGACCGGGGTTCTTCTCACCGACGAGACCGATCACCATATCGGCAAGCTTCAGCGCCGCGCCGGTTTTTTCCAGCACCGAGCCGATGAACGCGCCGAGGATGATGACGATGCCGATCGAGGTGAACGTGCCGGAGAAGCCGGCGCCGATGACGCCGGGGATCTGCGTCAGCGGGATGCCGGCGACGATTGCCAGCAGCAGGGAAATGCCCATGATTGCGAGGAAGGGATGCAGTTTCAGCTTGGAGATCAGCAGAATCATCGCCGCGATTGCCACGACGAAGGCGATAATAAGCGGTACGCCTGTCATAGAGGTCCCTCCTAAAAATTTTTGGGGAATTCCATAAATCAAGTGTACCAATAAACGCCACGGTTGTCAACGATATTTTGTTACTTTTGACGGGGTTTTCTTTTGCTGCGCGGCATGCTACAATAGGGCGAAAATGACAGGAAAGGGGACGCGGTGATGTTTCGAGAAAAGTTTTACGCGATTGACGCGCATTGCCACGTCTATCCCGACGCGATTGCCGCGAAGGCGGCGCGGGCGACGTGCCGCTTTTATGATTTTGACGATCCTGCCAACGACGGCACGATCGGGCGACTGCTTGCGATTGCCGAGGAAAGCGGCATCGACGGCTTTGTGATCCAGTCCGTTGCCACGACGCCGCATCAGGTGGAGGACATCAACCGCTTTATCGCTGCGTCCGTGGCGGCGCATCCGGGTGTGCTCTACGGGCTCGGCACGCTGCACCCCGATTGCGCGGACATGGCGGCGGAGGTGCGGCTGATCGTGTCGCTCGGACTGCACGGCGTGAAGCTGCATCCCGATATTCAGCGCGTCGCGCTTGACGATGACCGCTGCCGTCGGATCTTCCGGCTCTGCGCGGATGAAGGACTGCCGGTGCTGCTGCATACGGGCGACCGTCGCTACGACTATTCCAATCCCAATCGACTGATCCCGATTTTGCGCGAATTTCCCGATCTGCAGGTGGTAGGCGCACATTTCGGCGGCTTTTCCGTGTGGGAGGAGGCGACGGCGGCGCTTGCCGATTTCGGCAATCTCAGCGTGGACTGCTCCTCGTCGCTCGGTTTTCTGTCGGCGGACAAGGCGCGGCAGTTGGTGGGAAGGTACGGCGCGTCGCGTGTGATGTTCGGCTCGGATTACCCCTTGTGGCAGCCGCAGCACGAGGCGGAACTGCTTTGCGGTCTGCGCCTTTCCGACGCGGATACCGCCGCAATTTTTTCCGAAAACGCCAAGCGCGTGTATCATTTGCAATAGGAGAATCGGCATGGGCGAAACGAAAAAAGAATGGGCGCGAATGCTGAAATTTACGCTGTTTTCCGTGAGCGCCGGACTGGTTGAGATCGTATCGGATGCACTGCTTAACGAGGCGCTGCACCTGACGCCGTGGGCGGCATATTTGATCGCACTGATCCTTTCGGTGCTGTGGAACTTCACGCTTAATCGGAAGTTTACGTTCCATTCGGCGGCGAACGTGCCGATTGCCATGCTGAAGGTTGCGCTGTTCTACGTGGTTTTCACGCCGATCTCGACGTGGTGGACGGCGGCGCTGACGGAGGACGCAGGATGGAATACGTACCTTGTGCTGGCGATTACGATGCTGGTCAATTTCGTTACCGAGTTTCTCTATCAGCGGTATTTCGTGTTCGGCAAGAGCATCGACACCGCAAGGTAAAAAAGAAGGACTGCTGAGCAGTCCTTCTTTTTATACTTATGCGCCGAAGACGGCAAGCAGGAAACCGGCGGCGATTGCCGAGCCGATGACGCCTGCGACGTTCGGACCCATGGCGTGCATGAGCAGGAAGTTCGAGGGGTTGGCTTTCTGACCTTCGACCTGCGAAACGCGCGCCGCCATCGGGACGGCGGAAACGCCTGCCGAGCCGATCAGCGGATTGATCTTGCCGCCGCTGAGACGGTACATGATCTTGCCGCCGATCAGACCGCCGACCGTGGAGATCGAGAATGCGACAAGACCGAGCGCGACGATTTTCAGCGTTTGCACCGACAGGAAGCGGTCGGCAATCGTGGTTGCACCGACGGAGATGCCGAGGAAGATCGTGACGATATTCATCAGCGCGTTCTGTGCGGTGTCGTTGAGTCGGTCGGTCACGCCGCATTCGCGGAACAGGTTGCCGAGCATCAGGCAGCCGACAAGCGGTGCGGTGGACGGCAGCAGTAGGATGACGAACGTGGCGACGGCAATCGGGAAGATGATCTTCTCGGTTTTGCTTACTTCACGCGACTGCTCCATTTTGACCGCGCGCTCTTTTTTCGTTGTCATCAGCTTCATGAGCGGCGGCTGGATCAGCGGAATGAGCGCCATATAGGAATAGGCGGCAATGGCAATCGGTCCGAGCAGCTCCGGCGCAAGGCGCGTCGTGAGGAAGATGGCGGTCGGGCCGTCCGCGCCGCCGATGATGCCGATGGACGCCGCCTGCGGTCCGGTGAATCCAAGCATGATCGCGCCCCAGAAAGCGATGAACACGCCGAGCTGCGCCGCTGCGCCGAGCAGCAGACTCTTCGGGTTGGCAAGAAGGGGACCGAAGTCCGTCATTGCACCGACGCCGAGGAAGATCAGCGACGGATAGATACCGGCTATGACGCCGATATAGAGGATATCCAGAAGACCGCCTTCGTGGATGATCTTTGTGAAGGTCATGCCTTCTTCGCCGGCAATGTAGGCGTCCCACAGTTCCTGGTGGAACAGGGCGCTGCCGGGCAGGTTCGTCAGCAGCGTGCCGAACGCGATGCCGACGAGCAGCAGCGGTTCGAACTTTTTAACGATGCCGAGATAGAGCAGGACAAAGGCGACGGCGATCATGATGAGGTTTTTCCAGCCGCCGGCGGCGAGAAACGCCGCGAAGCCCGATTCCTGCCACAGTTTCAGCAAGGTGGCTCCGATATTCATGGTGCGCCTCCTTATGCCAGAACGACCAGCGGTGCGCCGGTATCGACGGTGTTGCCGGCGGCAACGACCACCTGTGCAACGGTGCCGTCACGCGGCGCGACGATCTCGTTTTCCATCTTCATGGCTTCGAGAATCACCAGCACGTCGCCGGACTTGACGGCGGCGCCGGCGGCGCAGTTGACTTTCAGAATGTTGCCGGGCATCGGCGCGGCGACGATTTCGCCCTTGGCGGTTGCCTGCGGCGCGGCAGCAGGGGCAGCGGCAGGCGCGGCAGGTGCGGCTGCAGGTGCGGGCGCGGCAGGCGTGATGGCGTCGTATTCATCGACAAGCATGGCTTTTTCCTGATCGACTTCGACCTCATAGGTCTTGCCGTTGAGCGTAACTTTGTATTTCATTCGTCTTTGACCTCCTTGATGGAACGGAAGCGCAGCTCGTTGAGCGGCTTTCCGATGCGGTTGGCGACAATCGCCATGATCATTGCGGCGTCGCGGTCGGGCACGTCAAACAGTTTGATCTTTCCGGCGGTGCCTTCCGCTTCGGCGGCAGGCGCGGCTTCGGCTGCTTGCGGCGCGGCGGCAGGCTTGCTGCGCGCCATGACCTTGCCGAGGATCATCACGACGATCATGAGCAGCACCAGTCCAAAGAACACCACGCCGTAGCCGAGCAGCGCGATGATGCCGGACGTAGCGATAGACAGATGTTCCATAATTACGCCTCCGTGATCGAGTAGGTGGTGACGCGCTCACGCTGCTCCTTGCGTGCCTTGAGGAACGCCTCCGCCTGCGGCGGGAAGCAGATATAGCTCATCAGATCTTCTTCGCTCTCCGCAAGGTCGCCAAGCGCCGCCTTCGCGGCAGCCAGTTCTTCGCCGGTGCGCTTCTGATCTTCGATGCGGCAGTCGATCGGCTTGCCGCCTTCGCCGAGAATCTTCTCTTCCAGTTCCTTGCTGACGGGCGCGGGCGCGATGCCGTATTCGCCGCGGAAGTAGTTTTTCACTTCCTTGGAGATCTGTTTATAGCGTTCGCCGAGCAGGACGTTCGTGACCGCCTGGTTGCAGACCATCTGCGAAAGCGGCGTGACCAGCGGGGGATAGCCGAGGTCCTTGCGGACGGCGGGAATCTCCGCAAGCGCGGCTTCAAACTTGTCCATGGCGTGCATATCGGTCAGGTTGGCGATCATGTTCGAAAGCATGCCGCCGGGAACCTTATAGACCAGCGCCTGCGCGTCGGTCGCCATGCTCTTGGGATTGAGCGTGCCGCTGTCGATGTATTTCTGCTTGATCGGCTTGAAGAAGTCGTTGACTTCATTGATGACTTTTTCATTGAGTCCCGTTTCAATACCTGCCTGCGAAAGCGCGTAGTAGAGCGTTTCGGTCGCCGGCTGGCTCGTGCCGTTCGAGAAGCAGGACGTGGCGCAGTCGATGACGTCGATGCCGCTTTCGACGGCTTTCGTGACAGTCATATACGCCATGCCGGTGGTGCAGTGGGTGTGCAGGACCAGCGGCATATCGCCGACGGCGTCCTTGATGCCCTTGATGAGCGATTCGGCTTCCGCCGGGCTCATCGTGCCTGCCATATCTTTGAGGCAGATGGTATCGAAGCCCATCGCTTTCAGTTCTTTGCACATTGCAACGTACTTTTCAACGGTATGTACCGGGCTCTGTGTATAGGAGATGCAGCCGGACGCAACGGTGCGCTGCGTGCCGTATTTCTTCGTGGCTTCCAGCGCGGTTTTGATGTTGCGGAAATCGTTGAGCGCGTCGAAGATGCGGATCACGTCGATGCCGTTTTTGATCGACAGTTCGACAAATTTTTCCACGACGTCGTCATGGTAGTGCTTATAGCCGAGCAGGTTCTGACCGCGCAGCAGCATTTGCAGGCGCGTGTTCGGCATAGCGGCGCGGATCTTGCGCAGACGCTCCCACGGATCTTCGTTCAGGTAGCGAAGGCAGGAGTCGAACGTTGCGCCGCCCCAGCATTCCGCGGAGTAGTAGCCCGCCTCGTCCATCTTGGCGAGGATCGGTGCAAAATCGTCAAACGGCAGACGCGTCGCCATCAGCGACTGGTTCGCGTCGCGCAGGATGGTTTCGGTGATTTGTACTTTTCTCATAGTTATCCTCCAAAGTAGTTCGAAGCACAGCCGCGCTTTTCACGGCGCGGCTGTGCCGATCTGGAAAATTACAGCTGCGGACCTGCAACGACGAGCGCCTTGCCGGCGTCGTTCGTTTCGTATTTTGCGAAGTTTTTGATGAAGCGGCCGGCGAGGTCTTTCGCCTTTTCTTCCCAAACGGAAGCGTCGGCGTAGGTGTCGCGCGGATCGAGAATCTCGGTGGCAACGCCTTCGAGTTTGGTCGGCACTTCAAAGTTGAAGTAGGGGATCTTCTTGGTGGGCGCGTTGTTGATCGCGCCGGAGAGGATTGCGTCGATGATGCCGCGCGTATCCTTGATGGAGATGCGCTTGCCCGTGCCGTTCCAGCCGGTGTTGACGAGGTACGCCTTCGCGCCGCTCTTCTGCATCTTCTTCACGAGTTCCTCGGCGTATTTCGTCGGGTGCAGTTCCAAAAACGCCTGACCGAAGCACGCGGAGAAGGTCGGGGTCGGATCGGTGATGCCGCGCTCCGTGCCGTCTAGTTTCGCCGTGAAGCCGGAGAGGAAGTAGTATTTCGTCTGCTCCGGCGTCAGGATGGAAACCGGCGGCAGCACGCCGAATGCGTCGGCGGACAGGAAGATGACGCTCTTCGCGTCCGGACCGGCGGAAATCGGGCGAACGATATTTTCAATGTGCTGGATCGGGTAGGAAACGCGGGTGTTTTCCGTGACGGACTTATCGGCAAAGTCGATCTTGCCGTTTGCGTCGAGCGTAACGTTCTCCAGAAGGGCGTTGCGGCGGATCGCGTTATAGAGGTCCGGCTCGGAGTCCTTGTCGAGGTTGATGACCTTGGCATAGCAGCCGCCTTCAAAGTTGAACACGCCGTTGTCGT
>JAFSXE010000027.1 GCA_017444195.1 Oscillospiraceae bacterium | reverse complement strand
GGCGTGGAAACGCTGAAAAAGACAAAAGCACAGCTCGCGGTGTACCGCCAAGCCGTGCTAAAAGAGGCGTTTGAGGGGATAACCGAGCGAGTTCCGCTTGGAAACATATCTGAATCGCGGCTCGGCAAGATGCTCGACAAAGAGAAAAATGCCGGAAAACCTCGTCAATATCTTCGGAATATTAATGTTCGCTGGTTCGACTTTGATTTGAAAGATTTGCTTGAAATGCGAATTGAGGATGATGAAATAGAAAAATACTCTATTTGCAAAGATGATCTTGTTATTTGCGAAGGCGGAGAGCCGGGGCGTTGCGCTGTTTGGCAGAGCGATGATAGCATTTTTTATCAGAAAGCACTACATCGTGTTCGCTTTAAAGATCATTCAAATCCAAAGTTTTATATGTACTATATTTGGTATACTGCGCAAACGGGTCAACTTAAACCTTTTTTTACCGGTACAGGAATTAAACATTTAACTGGACAATCACTTGTAAAAATACCTGTTCCTACGGCAGCGGCTAAAAAACAAGATGATATTGTTGAACGGATTGAAGTTCAGCTATCCGTCTGTGATCGCATCGAACAAACTGTTGACACCACTTTGCAGCAGGTAGAAGCCATGCGGCAGAGCATACTGAAAGATGCCTTTGAAGGAGAATTATGAGGAAAGAGGGAAAATTGTGGTTATTAAGGGAACGCTCAATTATGGTAAAGCAATAATATTAACTGAACAAAGGCTTCGAGAAATGATTAGCATGCTTAATGGGTATGGCGATAGAATAGAACTTGAAGCAGTAACAAAAAACAACACAAGAATTCAATTTGAATCAATTGAAGAACTTTTAAAACACGATAATTTCAAAGAAAATGTCATACATGAGTTAGAAGTATCCGTTTATAACAATTTTTCGCGCGTAATATTTATTGATTTTGCTCTGCAGACAGCACCAATTTCTATTACGTCGTTTTCGAAAATAGTAAATTGCATTTATTCTTTTGAAACCGAACAAGAACGGCAAATTTTTGTTTCGGACTTCAATAATCTATTAAAGAAATCAACGGCATCATATTGGATAGTTTCAAAGTTTTCTCTATCAAGCTTTGTTTTTGGGCTTTCTTGGTTGATCTTTCCATTTGAATTATTGTATGGTGCGCAACATCAACCAATAACAGTAAAAGAGTTTATTACAAGTGCGTTTTTTGCGCTTGCCATTATTTGTGCAACTGTATTCCTAGATAGAAAAGTGCTGCGTAATCTTTTTCCACCAATTGTATTTGCAATAGGGGAAGAAGTGGCGCGAAACGAAAAAAACGGCGAACGGCGTAAGAATGTTTTTTGGGGCGTAATTGTTGCTTTGATCTTGGCGGTTGTTGCGCCGAAGATAAGTTCGTTTTTGCATATGGTTTTTAGGATATTCGCTTCATGGTTACGATGATAGCAATGACAACCGCATAGTATACTGATATACAATAACATTTGATTGAGGATAATACGATGGAAAACGAAGTAAGAGAGATTGAGGAAACCTTAAAAACCATTCATTATGACACGAAACTGTTTGAAATTGGTTTTGGCGAGAACAGTTATGTTTTTGGCGCAATTCTAAAAGATCAGCCGGGATTTTGCGAACATTTTTCATATAAGACGATTTATGATTCGATTATTGACATCGATAAAAAAATAAAACATTCTGTTTGCATGGGATTACAACGTGCTGAGATACCTGTTGGCAATAATTGGAATCCTTTTGAAAGACCAACGGCTTCCGAATGGGAAGCGATGTACTATGCTGAAAACGCTTTATTCCGCGTCTCGGTGCTATGGGATCTTTTGGCGCAGTTATTCAACATAAAAGAAGGGTTAGGTAAGCGTAACGATAAGGTATATGCGGAGCAAGTATTCCATGATGCCCAGCAAGGAGCAAAACCAAATCTTTTTGCCAAAAAAGTCTATGAATATATGAAAGAAGATGACGATGTAGAATCTGAACCTTGGAGAGGGCATTATACATTCTTAAAAGAATATCGAAATAAAATGACCCATCGGTATTCGCTAAGTGTATCAACGCTTTCCAATTACGCGATAGATATTAGATTACCAGCTATTTATTACCTATATCGCATTACCATGGATTATAAGCAGTTATCGGTTTTCATTAATTATTTAATCGACCGTATCATTAATAAAGATATAAGTAGTATTACAAACAATTGTGAGGATATTGGTCATGCCTGAACAAACTACATCTATTATCTCCAAAGTCTGGGGGATGTGCGGTCCGCTGCGTGATGACGGCGTTTCCTACGGCGATTATTTGGAGCAACTTACATATCTCATCTTTTTGAAGATGTCGGACGAGTATGCCAAGCCGCCGTATGAAAAGCAGACAGGCATTCCCAAAGGTTACGGCTGGGCGGATATGAACACGCTGACCGGCGCGGAGCTGGAAGAGCAGTATAAAAAGACGCTGGAAAAGCTCGGCGAGCAAGGCGGCATTCTCGGACAGATTTTCAAGGGCGCGATCAATAAGGTCAGCAATGCTGCGATCCTTTATCGCATTGTGCAGATGATCGACAAAGAAAAATGGGTGTCCATGTCATCGGACGTCAAGGGCGAGATTTATGAGGGCTTATTGCAGAAGAACGCCGAGGACGTGAAATCCGGTGCAGGGCAATACTTCACGCCGCGTCCGCTGATCCAAGCGATGGTTGCCTGCTTGCGCCCCGTGCCGAAAAAGACGATTGCCGATCCCTGCTGCGGCAGCGGCGGTTTCTTCCTTGCGGCGCAGGCGTATCTTGCCGATCCCCAAAACTATACGCTGGATCGGGAGCAGAAGGAATTTCTCAAAAATGAAACCTTCTACGGAAACGAGCTGGTGGCGTCCACGTTCAAGCTCTGCCTTATGAATCTGTATCTGCACAACATCGGCGATATTTACGGAAACGTGCCGGTAACGCGCGGCGATTCGCTGC
Source organism: Oscillospiraceae bacterium (assembly GCA_017444195.1). Taxonomy (GTDB): domain Bacteria; phylum Bacillota; class Clostridia; order Oscillospirales; family Oscillospiraceae; genus RGIG3566. Next base: position 16,786 of record JAFSXE010000027.1, on the reverse strand, counting down.
TTTCCGATCCCGGCTATCGCGTGGATTACGTGCTGACCAATCCGCCGTTCGGCAAAAAATCATCCCTCACCTTCACCAACGAAGAGGGGGAGCAGGAGGAAGAAGACCTCGTTTACAACCGGCAGGATTTTTGGACGACCAGCAGCAACAAGCAGCTCAATTTTGTGCAGCATATCAACACACTTTTGAAAGCGACGGGCAAAGCGGCGGTGGTTGTGCCGGATAACGTCCTCTTTGAGGGCGGCGCAGGCGAGATCGTTCGCAAAAAACTGCTGCAGACCTGTGACTTGCATACGATTCTCCGACTGCCGACGGGCATCTTCTACAAGCCCGGCGTCAAGGCGAACGTGATCTTTTTTGATAAGCGTCCGGCAAGTTCGCAAACGCAGACCAAGACCGTATGGGTTTATGACTTCCGCACCAACGTTCATTTCACATTGAAGCAGAATCCGATGCAGGAATCCGATTTGCAGGATTTCATTTCCTGCTATCATCCGGAAAACCGCTTCGAGCGAACGGAAACGTGGAGCGAGGAAAACCCCGATGGGCGCTGGCGCAAGTTCGACGTGTCGGAGATTTTGGAGCGTGACAAGACCAGTCTTGATATTTTTTGGATCAAAGACAAGTCTCTTGCCGATTTGGATCATCTGCCGTCGCCGGACGTGCTTGCGGATGACATTATCGAAAATCTGCAAAGTGCATTGGAGAGTTTTCGCGAATTGAAAGCGCAGTTACAATAACAAAATCCCCACATCTCAATTTTTGAGATGTGGGGATTGCTTATTCACGCCGTTTCTTTTCGGAACGTGCCGAGGTAGGTCATGAGCGCGGCAAGCGTCCAGAAGACTGCCATCATATACGGCTCTTCAAAGATGTTTTCAAAATAGCAATGCGTCAGCACGCCGCACAATCCGGCGAAGATGCCGGCGGCAGGTGCATAGACGCTGTTTGCCGTCTGCTTTGCGCAGCGGCGGAGCGAACGCAGTCCCGTTGCCAAGAGGGAGACGAGCATCAGAATAAACGAAACAAGCCCGACGTAGCCCATTTCGACGAGCGTCTTGATATAGTAGTTATCCAAATAGAAATAATAGACGTGCTCATAGATGCGGTTTTGCATGGCGACCGCGCCGCCGAACATACCCAGCCCGTAGCCAAACAGGGGACTGGACTTTTTCAGATATTCCAAGCCGATCGCCCAGCGCGCGCTGCGTCCGGCGCGTGTGGTGGATTCGATGAAATCGTCAGTAAACAGATACCCGATGCGGCTTGCCACGAACGGCAGCGACAGCGAGCAGACGCCGGCGACGAGCAGCAGCGCGAGCAGCCGACGGTCAACGAGCAGCGCGAACACGACGATGGCGACCGCCATTGCCATCCAGCCGCCGCGCGACATGGTGAACAGGCACGCGACGCAAAGAATACCGGCAGCGCACCACGCGAGCAGTTTCTGCGGCATGTTCTTGGCGTGGTAGGCGAGCGCGGCGCACATCGGCGCAAACAGCACCATATAGTCCGCCATGATGTTGGGGCTGGAGAAGATGGAAAATACGCGCGTGCGGACGCTCTGTTCCGCCTGATCGGTCCAGTTGGACGGGATCGGCACGGCGATAATATACTGATAGACGCCGTAGAGCGCGATGACAATAGCAAGCGCGAGGAACGTGCCGTAGAGCCGCTTTGCGTCGCGGTCGTCGCGGATCAGCCGGATCACGAGGAAGAACCACAGCAGGTACTGACATTGGGCGCGGTACCCGGCGATGGCGACCGACAAAAACGGGCTGACCATGCCGACGAGGAACACGCCGACGGCGAGGAAAAACAGCACGAAATAGCCAAGCACGGTCGCGCGCGGTGCGGAGGGCGTCCGCGCCTTTTCGCGCAGCAGCCACGCGGCGCAAAATACCATGAGAAGCTCATCCCATAGCGATGACAGCACCGGCACGGCAAACACGTCGCGCAGCAGCCAGTCCACGCCGGCGTACAGACCGAGCACGGTGAGCAGCAGCCCCGTTACGCCGCCGGCGAACAGATACGCAAAGATGCGGCTATTCGCGGCGAGGCGGCACAGTCCGCCCCAAATTCGCGCAAGAATACTTCCCGACACCGCGCCGTCGAGCCACGTCCACCGCCGCATGCCTGCGGCATAGGACAGCGTACCGTCCATGCGGCACGGCGCGTCGAGCCACGCACGGACAAGCCGCGCAAGCGCACAGTTTTTTGCGGCGGCGGCAAGGTGCGACGAGCGCACCGTTTCGCGCCAAAATCCTTCAATCCGTGCAAGTACGCGCAGAACGACGCTTCCGGCAAAGATGCCTGCCATCAGCCGACCTCCATCGTCAGAACGGTGCCGGTGAATTCAATCGTTTCGGTTTTAAGGATATGCTCCTTGCCGACGCGCGCTTCCTGCGAGCCGATCTGCGGCGCGTGCTTTGCCCATTCCACCGTACCTTCCACGGTGCAGACGAGATTGACGCGCGTATCGTCTTCGGTTACGAAGATGCGTCCGGCTTCGTCGGTCGCGTAGACGCGGCACGGCTCGGTTTCATAGCCGGTGAAAACCAGATTGTTAATCAAACTGCCTGAGGAGAGCAGCGGCTCGCCGATGGCTTTTTCCACGTCCGGCAGGCTGCGCGGATCGACTGCTTCAACCAGCACGGTATAGGTCAGATGCTTCGGCTCCACGCTGCGGGAGCCGCTGTCGTGCCCGCGCACGAGCCGCAGTCCGAAGAACACGACCGCCGCCAGCACGAGCAGCAGCGCAAGCAGATCCAAAAGATTGATTTTCCCGAACAGTCTTCCTTTTTCGTCAATGAATTTCATAGTGTTCTCCTTACCTTACTTGGTGTAGACTTCTTTTTTCAGCACGCCGACGTAGGGCAAATTGCGGTATTTCTCGTTATAGTCCAAGCCGAAGCCGACGATAAAAGCGTCGGGCGCGAGGAAACCGACGTAGTCGGCGGAGATATCCATTTTTCTGCCGGAGGGCTTATCGAACAGCGTGCAGATCTTTACGCTTGCCGCGCCGCGTTCCAGCAGATTTTGCTTCACGGCGGTCAGCGTCGTGCCGGAGTCGAGCACGTCCTCCAAAATCAGCACGTGCCGTCCGCGAACGTCGCCGTCAAGGTCCTTGCGGAGCAGGATCCGTCCGGTCGTATGCGTGCCGACGTAGGAGGAGATGCTCATAAAATCCTCTTGGATCGGCACGGTGATCCGCAGCGTCATCGCCGCGTAAAACGGCACGACGCCCTTCAAAATACCGATGACAAGGGGATTTTTGCCGTCGTAGTCGCGGCTGAGTTCCACGCCCAGTTCGTCGATGCGTTTTTGCAGGTCGGCTTCGCTGAAAAGGACGGTTTCGATGTCGTTGTTCATGGTTTGCATGGCAGATCTCTCTCTTTCTGATTGGGTTCATAGATTAAGCGGAAGCCGCGTTCGCCGTCGCGGGCAAGCGCGTCCGCGTCAATGCCGATCGGCATGGCGGCGATCACGCGCCCGTCGCATTCCAGCACGGGGCAGTTTTCGCGGTCTTGACGAGGGATTTTTCGGTCGATCATCAGCGATTTGAGGCTTTTGCGGCCGCCGGACAGGCGGAGCGCGTCGCCCGTTTTGCGCGGACGAATCAAAAGTGCGCCATTCAGCGCGTCCGCGCGAATTCGTGCGCCGTTGTCGGCAGGCACGAGCGCGAGGCGCGCGCCGTCCGAAAGAATGACGTCGAAGGGGCAAGGGACCGTGATTGCGGCAAGCACGCCGCCCGACGACGCGGCGGCAAAGCAGAGCAAATCGTATCGGCGCGAGGCGATCACGCCTGCCGGAAGACTGACGCGCTTGGAGGGGTGTGCGTGCATCAGCAGCGATTCCACCGCCAGCAGATGCGCGGCGGCGAGTTTCGGCACGCCCAGATCGGAAAGCACGCTTCGAATGGCGCGTCGGCGAACCGGCGTCGGCGCGTCGCGCAGCAGTTTGGCGAGATAGCGGCCTTTGCCGCGATCCGCCGCAGCCAGAAGCGCGTCCGCCTTTTGCTGCAAATAGGTTTCGTCCTCCCGCAGCGAAAACGCCATTTTCGACGCTGCGGCAAACAGGGACGGGTTTTCTTCTTTCAGCAGCGGTACGACGCGGTGGCGCAGCCGGTTGCGCAGACAGTCGTCCTTTGCGTTCGTTTCATCCTCGCGGTAGGACAGCCCGTTTTCGCTCAGGTAGGCGAGAATCTCCTCTCTCGTGCAGTTCAGCAGCGGACGAATGATATTCGCCCGTTTCGGCGGAATGCCGCAAAGTCCTTTCAGCCCCGTGCCGCGAACGAGCGCCATCAGCACGGTTTCCAAATTGTCGTTGGCGTTGTGCGCCGTGGCGACAAGTCCCGTCTGCTCGGCGAAAAACGCATAGCGACAGGCGCGTGCCGCCTCCTCCATGCTTTCGCCGGTCTGCGCCATTCGCGCCGCAACGTCGGCATCGCCGATCGTCAGCGGAATACCGAGTTTTCCGCAGAAATCGGCGCAGAAGGCGGCGTCCGCATCGGACTGCTCGCCGCGCAGATGGTGGTTGAGGTGGCAGGCGCGGACGGCGATGCCCAAACTGTCGCGCAGCGACCACAAAAGGTGTGTCATCGCCACGGAGTCCGCACCGCCCGAAAGGGCGCACGTCACCGTGTCGCCTTTTTGCAAAAGCGGCACGGTGAGAAGGTGAGATAGGACGTTATTCTTCATGTTTCCATTCGCGGTCGGAGAAAGCGGTGTACTGCGGAATCCACTGCACCTCAACGGTGCCGGTTTCGCCGTGACGGTTCTTAGCAACGATACATTCCACGACGTTCTTCTTTTCGGATTCCTCGTTGTAGTAGTCGTCGCGGTAGAGGAAAATAACGCTGTCGGCATCCTGCTCGATCGAACCGGATTCACGCAGATCGGAGAGCATCGGGCGCTTATCCTGCCGTTTTTCGTTGTCGCGGTTGAGCTGGCTGAGACAAATGACGGGAACGTTCAGTTCCTTCGCCATGACCTTCAGCGCACGCGAAATATCGCTGACGACGTTGACGCGGTTGTCGCTGCGACCGCCGTCAAAGCCGGCGCTCGTCATGAGCTGCAGGTAGTCGATGACGATCAGACCGAGGTTTTCCAGCCGGCGGCATTTCGCATTGATCGATGCAACGGTGATCGAGGGGTTGTCGTCCACACGGATATCCGTTGCGGAAAGCGCGCTGGACGCAAGACCGATCTTTACCCAGTCGTCCTCGGAAAGCCGCCCGGTTGCCAGTTTCTGTGAATCGACGTAACTTTCACCGGAGATCAGGCGCATCGCCAGTTCTTCGCGCGACATTTCCAGCGAGAAAATGGCGACGGTCTTGCCCGATTTCTTGGCGACGTTCAGCGCCATATTCAGCGCAAGCGACGTTTTGCCCATGCCGGGTCGAGCAGCGATGAAAATCAGGTTGGAATTGTTCAGACCGTTGATTTTCTTATCCAAGTCGCGCAGTCCGGTGGATAGACCGGTGATCGTCGATTTCGACGCCGCCAGTTCGCCCAGCCGCGCATAGACGTCCACCAGGATCGTGCCGATCTTTTGCAGCGTGTCACCCGTTGCGCCCTTGCGGATCGAATAGATCTTCTTCTCCGCCGATTCCAAAATCTCGTCGGGCGTACCGACGCCCTCAAAGACGGTGTTTTGGATATCGTCGGACGCTTCTGCAAGGTTGCGCAAAAGCGCCTTATCGTGAACGATCTGCGCGTAGCGCGTGGCGTACGCCGCCGTCGGCGTAACTTCCACAAGCTGCGCAAAATAGTCGGCGGTCTTTTCGTCCGCAACGCCGCGTTCCTTCATCTTATTGAGCACCATGACCGGGTCAATCGGCTCGGAGAAGTTGAACATGGTGTAGATCGTTTCAAAAATATCGCGGTTTTGCTGCACGTAGAACGCATCGGGTGAAACGATGTTGACGACGTCCGCAACACAGCGGTTATCGATCAGCATCGCGCCCAGCACGGACTGCTCCGCTTCCAATGAATGGGGCATAATACGCGAGGTCAGTTCCTCCACGGTATTCACCTACTTTACGGTGTAATTACGCTTCCTCGACAACCACGGTCAGTTCGCCGGTAATTTCGTAGCCGAGTTTGCATTTGACGGGGTATTTGCCGGTGGTCTTGATCGGCTCGTCCAGCACGATGCGGCGCTTGTCCAGTTCAATGCCCTGCTGCTGTGCGAGGGCTTCGGCGATCTCCTGGCTCGTGATCGAGCCGAACAGCCGTCCTGCGCCGCCGCCCTTGGCGGTGATGGTCACGGTGAACGATTTCATCTTTTCGGCGATCTCCAGCGCTTCGGCGCGTTCCTTTGACTGCCGCGCCTGCGTGGCGATGTCGTTCATGCGCATGGTGTTGACGTTATCGGCGGTCGCTTCCTGCGCGAGTTTACGCGGCAGCAGGTAGTTTCTTGCGTAGCCGTCGGAAACCTCGATCATCTGTCCGCGTTTGCCTTTGCCGCGGATGTCCTGGGTGAGAATGACTTTCATTGTTATACGCTCCTTTACGTTTCGTAGTAGTGATCAATTGCGGCTTTCAGATCGTTCAGCACGGCGCCAACGTCCTTGCCAGCAATCTGCGCGCCTGCGGTCGCGGCGTTGCCGCCGCCGCCGAGCGCTTCCAAAATCATCTGCACGTTGGCTTCGCCGAGCGAACGCGCGGAAATATAGACGGTGTCGCCATCGGGGTAGAGCACGAACGACGCGCTGACGCCGGATACGTTCAGAAGTTCGTCCGCCGCCTGCGCCGCCGTGGCGCGTGTGGTCGCATAGTCCAGCGCGGCAATCGCCATGCCGTGCTCGTAGAGCTTGGCGTTCTGCACGATGCGGTAGCGCGCGATCGTGGTCGGCAGATCGTTCTGGAACAGTTTTTTCACGTCTGTCGGATCGGCGCCGACGCGGCGCAGGAACGCCGCCGCCTCAAACGTGCCGGAGGACGTGCGAAGTGAAAAGTTCTTCGTATCGAGCATGATGCCGCTGAGCAGCGCTTTGGCTTCTTCGGGCATCAGGTCGGTCGGATCGGCGGCATATTGCAGCAGCTCGGTCACGAGTTCCGAAGCCGAGGACGCGCCCGGTTCGTGCAGACTCAAAACGATCTGCTCGATGGAGTCCGCTGCCTTGCGGTGGTGGTCGATCAGCGCAACGCGCGGGATCGCCTCCAAAAGCGGTTTCGATTCCACCTGATCGGGGCGGTTGGTATCCACAACGATCAGCAGACTCTGTGCGTCGGAGAGCAGCATCGCTTCATCTGCGTCGCAAAAGACGTCTGCGTAAGCCGGCAGTCCGGCAAGCAGATCGACTTGGTTTGCTGCCGCCGTCGTTTTGCGGTTGAGTACAATATGCGCCGGCGTTTCCAACTTGCGGCACAGGCAGCAAAGACCTGCCGCCGCGCCGACGGAGTCGCCGTCGGCATTGGTGTGTCCCATGATAAAGACGCTGTCGGACTGCTGGATCAGTTCCGTCAACGAGCCGGCAAGTACGCGGGATTTGACCTTGGTGTGCCGCTCGGCTTCTTTGGCGCGGCCGCCGAAGAACGTGAAGTTGTAGCGATCCTTGATGACCGCTTGATCGCCGCCGCGGCTGAGCGCCATTTCCAGCGCCAGCACGGCAAAGGCGTTGCTTTCCTCAAAGTCCGCGCCCTCTTTGCCGAAACCGATGCTGACGGTTGCGGCAACGCCTGTGGGATTGAGCACGGTTCGGATGCTTTCGAGAAGCGAAAACTTGCCGGCTTCCAGCCGCGCAAGGTCGTGCGCTTCAAAGACGATCAGATAGCGGTTGCGTTCGATCTTTTTGACCATCGCGTGAACGTCGGATACCCACGACATGATCTTGGTGTTCAGTTCCGCGTCCAAAATGGAAATGCTGCCTGCCGGCAGGTTGTTCGTCAGTTCGTCGTAGTTGTCGATCAGCACCAGCCCGACGATCGGGCGCGACCGGATATATTCGTCGCGCACGTCGAACTCTTCCGTCTGATCGAAAAGATAGATCGACGCGAGCAGATGTCCGGCGTTTTGACCGGCGGGGCGGAACAGATTGCCGAACATTTTGTAGCGGCGACCGTAGAGCATGATCTCCTTGGTATATTCGGTCTTGCCGTCTACCAGCCACAGCGAGGAGAAATCTTCGATCACGTCGCTGATCTTGCGGTTGAAGAGCGATTCGCGAATGCCTGCCGCGGCGTGGAATTCGGGATTTGCCCAAATGATCTCGTCGGTATCCACACGCACGACCGCCATCGGAAACGGTACGCCGTTGGCATAGGCGTTGTCGCGGGAGTTTGTCGTTGCCAAAATGTAATTTCGCAGTTCCGTCCGCTTCCGCTGCGTGATGATCAGGTAGATGATAAACAGAACCAGCGCAACGCCGGCTTCGATTGCGGCGAGCGTCAGCATATCGGCGAGGAACGTCATTGCGGCGAACAGCAGCATGACGATAAACAGCAGCGTAACGCTCGGTTCAAAAAAGCGAAGCAGTTTCTTTTCCAAAGGGACGCCGTCCTTCCCATAAAAAACTTTTTTCTATTATATCAGTATTAAGGTGAAAAGACAATAAAAAAAGTCCCGTCCGCAGAAAAAAGCGGACGGGAAAAATCAGTCGCCAAGCAGTTGCAGCGAGAAACTGCCGCAGTAGAGCGCAGAGCCGATCAGACCGAGCCGCATGGCGGCATCGGCATCCGGCAGCGCGGCGGCGGCAAAGAAGATCGCCATCATAGAAAGGAAGACAGTCATTTTGCGCTTTCCGCGGTCAAATGCAAAGCCGGCAAGATAGAACAGCGCCAAAAGCTGTGCGGCGCAGGCAAGCAGTCGGAAGCAGTAGTCGCCCAAGATGGGATCGAGCCCCCACGCGCGAAAGCGGAGAATGAACAGCGGAATGCAACTGAGAATGGCAGGCAGCTGCAGCCAAGGATTCGGCGTTGCGCCCTTTTTCAGCGCGGCAAGCACGCCGACCCAGCCGAGCGCGCCGACGATGCCGAGCGCCGCACCGAGTTTCTGCGCCGTGTTTTCCGCCTGTTTCCAAACAAACAGACTGCCGGCAACAAACAGCATCCCACCAATGATCCCGACAAACATCAGCATCGGCGAAAAACGGAAGTTCTCCGCGAATTTCGCGCGCGGTGAAAGCCGGAGCGAAACGGCGCAAGCAAGCGCACAGGCGGCAATGCAGCAGAGAATCAAAAACGTCCACGAGCCGTCGGCGATAGGCAGACCTTGAAGATCAAAGCCGTTTACAAGCGTCAGCCGGCGCAGAAAAAAGGCAGCAACAGTCAGCGCCGCAAACGGCAAAAGGAACCAAATGCGCTTTTTCATTCGGCACAATCCTCCCAAAGAAGTATCCGCCGATAGCATACCATAATCGCCGCCGCTTTGCAAGCGGCGGAAAAGAGGGAGAAATGGGCGAAAAAACTTTGAAAAAATGCTTGCAAACGGTATTTTTTTATGATATAGTATCTGCGTAATGTAGGAAGAGTTGACTGGAGTGGGGCGCGCCCCACTCCTTCTTTTCGCTCCGATGTGTGAGAGGGGAGAGGTTTTTGAAAATTACAGAGCAAGTGCGATCCTTCGCCGAGCCGATCGTAGAAGCGCACGGCTGTAAGCTGTGGGACGTGGAATACGTCCGAGAGGGCGCGCAGTGGTATCTGCGGCTGTATATCGATAAGGACGGCGGCGTGGATATTGACGATTGCGAGGCGATCTCGCGCGCGGTCGATCCCGTGCTGGATGAGAAAGATCCGATCCCGGAAAGCTACTGCTTCGAGGTCTGTTCGGCAGGTATCGAGCGCACGCTCAAGCGGCCGTCGGATTTTGAACAGTTTCTCGGCAGCGACGTGCTGGTGAAGCTCTACAGCGCCAAGGGCGGCGCGAAGGAGCATATCGGCAAACTCGTCCGCTATGAAGACGGCAGCGTGACGATTGCTGTCGGCGAGCAGGAAAAAACGTTTTCTCCGCAGGACGTCGCCCTGGTGCGGCTCTACGTGGAATATTAAGGGAGGAATCCGAAAAATGAACGAAGAGATTTTTGCGGCGCTTGCCCAACTGGAAAAAGAACGCGGCATTCCGCAGAACTACATGATCGACAAGATCACCCAGGCGCTGATCGCGGCGTACAAGAAGGATCAGGGCGGCTACACCGATAACGTGTTTGTCGAGATGCAGGGCGGCTCAATTGAAATGTATGCGCAGAAGGAAGTCGTGGAGGACGTCGTTTCGCCGTCCACCGAGATTGCGCTCGACGCCGCGCGCTGCATCGATAAGAACGCCGCCGTCGGCGATCTGGTGAACGTGCCGGTCAAGACGCGCGACTTCTGCCGCATCGCGGCGCAGACTGCCAAGCAGGTCATTACGCAGGGCATCCGCGAAGCAGAGCGCGGCATGGTCTATAACGCCTTTTCCTCCAAGCAGCACGAGATCCAGATGGGTACGGTGCTGCGCATCGATCCGCCCACGGGCAATATCACCGTTCGCATCGGACAGGGAACGGATCAGGCGGACGCGCTGCTGCCTGCCGACGAGCAGGTCTCCGGCGAGAGTTACAAAGAGGGCGACTTGATCCGCGTTTACGTCGCCGAGGTGCGGCGCACGAATCGCGGTCCGCAGGTCATGGTTTCCCGGACGCATCCAGAGCTGGTCAAGCGGTTGTTTGAAATGCACGTGCCGGAGATCGAATCCGGCGAGGTCGAGGTCAAATCCATTGCGCGTGAAGCCGGCAGCCGCACGAAGATTGCCGTCCGCGCAACCGAAGAGAACGTCGATCCCGTCGGCGCGTGTGTCGGTGCGCACGGCGGCCGCGTGAATGCAATCGTTGAGGAACTGCACGGCGAGAAGATGGATATCATCGTCTGGTCGGACGATCCGGCGCAGTTCATCGCCGCGGCGCTTGCACCTTCGAGTGTGACGCAGGTCACCATCCTGCCGGGCGAGCAGCGCGCCTGCCGCGTGATCGTGCCGGACGATCAGCTTTCGCTGGCGATCGGCAAAGAGGGTCAAAACGCCCGTCTTGCCGCCCGTCTGACGCGCTACAAGATCGATATCAAGCCCGAATCGCGCGCGGCGGAGTTTGAGGAACTGCCGCAGTAATCATAACGGAGGGAAGACAGATGCAGCAAAAAAAGATTCCGATGCGCCAATGCGTCGGCTGCCGCGAGATGAAGCCCAAACGCGAGCTTTGCCGCGTGGTACGCAGCCCGGAGGGCGCGGTATCGCTGGATTTTCGCGGCAAGGCAAACGGCCGCGGCGCCTACGTCTGTCCGAATGCCGAATGTCTGAAAAGAGCGATCAAGACCAACGCGCTGGCTCGCGCATTGGAAACGGAGATCCCACAGGAAGTCTACGGGGTTTTGCAGCAGCAGATGGAGGCGAACGAGATTGGATAAAACGCTGGGTCTGCTTGGCATTGCGCGCCGCGGCGGACTGATCGAGCTTGGCGAGGACGCCGTTTCGGGCGCCTGCCGCGATAATCACGCGCGGCTGGTGATCGTTGCGTCGGACGCCGGCGACAGCGTCAGTCATCGCGCCGAATACCTGACGCGCGGCGGCAAGATCCCGATGATGCGCGTGGATTATGACAAGGCGACGCTCGGCGGCGCGGTCGGCAGAAACGTCTGCCCGATTGCCGCGCTGACGGACGTGCGGCTTGCGCTTGCGGTCGTGGAAACCATGCCGACGCCGCCGGCGGCGATTGTGGAAACACTTTCGCGCGGCTCGGAACGTGTGGCAAAGCGACGTCGGGAAGAAAAAGCGCATGCGCGCAATCTTCGCCGTGGGAAATAGGAGGGAAACGATATGGCAACAGTTGTGAAGTTTAAGATCGGCGACATCGCCAAGGATTTCGGTCTTCCGTCGAAGACCATCGTGGAGCTTGTCGGCCGTTTTTATGAGAAACCGAAGTCGGCGCAGCAGTCGCTGACCGAAGATCAGCTGAACGTGATCTTCGACGTGCTGACGGCGGAAAACCAGATCGAATCGCTGGAGCAGGTCTTTGCCGTTGCGCCGGTGAAGAAGGAAACGCCGCCCGAGCCGGAGAAAAAGGAAGAAGCCGCGCCTGCCGCGGAAAAGCCGGCGGAGCAGCCGAAAAAGCCTGCCGAGCCGGAGCGCAAGCGCGAGCGCCGCGTGATCGATACGTCGGCGGTGACGGTGAACGTCAGCCGCTTCGACGATCATGCGGACGATCTCGTTTCCGAGCGCGTGCAGAACTATAAGGGCGGTATGCAGAAGATCCAAAACCGCAATACAAAGCGTCAGCAGCAGCAAAAGAAGTTCTCCTCCAAATCGCGCAACGAGGAGCAGGAGAAGATTCGCCGCCTGCAGCTGGAACTTGCCAAGAAAGCGCAGCTGACCGTGAAGATTCCCGACGAGATCACCGTTGCGGAGCTGGCTTCGCGTATGAAGAAAACGGCGGCGGAAGTCATCAAATGCCTGATGAAAAACGGCGTGATGGCATCCATGAACGAAACGATTGACTTCGACACGGCGGAATTCGTTGCCGTGGAACTCGGCTGCAAGGTCGAAAAAGAGATCATCGTAACCATCGAAGAAAAACTGATCGACGACCACGAGGACGATGCAAGCGACCTCGTGCCGCGCAGCCCCGTCGTCGTCGTCATGGGTCACGTTGACCACGGCAAGACGAGCCTGCTCGACGCGGTGCGGAAGACCGACGTCGCCTCCGGCGAAGCCGGCGGCATCACGCAGCATATCGGCGCGTATACGGTCAAACTCGGCGATCAGTCGGTCACGTTCCTCGATACGCCGGGTCACGCGGCGTTTACGTCGATGCGCGCCCGCGGCGCAATGTGCACCGACGTTGCGATCCTCGTCGTGGCGGCTGATGACGGCATCATGCCGCAGACGATCGAAGCGATCAACCATGCGAAAGCCGCGAAGATCCCCATCGTCGTGGCGATCAATAAAATGGATAAACACGGCGCCAATCCCGATAAGATCAAGCAGCAGATCATGGAATATGAACTGATTCCAGAGGAATACGGCGGCGATACGATTTGCTGCCCGATCTCCGCGAAGACCGGCGAAGGCATTGATAAACTGCTTGAAATGGTGCTGCTCACAGCAGAAATGCAGGAACTCAAAGCCAACCCGAACCGTCTTGCCAAGGGTACGGTTATCGAGGCGCGGCTGGATAAGTCGCGCGGTCCGATCGCCACGCTGCTCGTGCAGAACGGCACGCTGAAACAGGGCGATATCATCATCGCCGGCACGGCAGTCGGCCGCGTCCGCGTGATGACCGATGATAAGGGAAGAACCGTCAAGACGGCAGGCCCGTCCACGCCGGTTGAGATCACCGGTCTTGCCGAAGTGCCGGGTGCAGGCGACACGTTTAACGCCGTCGAGGACGAGCGTATGGCGCGTCAGCTCGTCGAGCAGCGCAAGGAAGAGATCAAGGCGGCTGCCGCCGCGCAGCAGACGAAGGTCACGCTGGATAACCTGTTTGCCCAGATGCAGGCGGGCGAAATGAAGGAACTGCGCATCATCGTCAAGGCAGACGTGCAGGGCAGCGCTGAGGCGGTCACGGCTTCGCTGGAAAAGATCTCCAACGAAGAAGTGCGCGTCAAGGTCATCCATGCCGGCGTCGGCGCGATCAACGAATCCGACGTACTGCTGGCGTCAACCGCCAACGCGATCATCGTCGGCTTCAACGTCCGTCCCGATTCGGCGGCGCAGGCGTCCGCCGCGCGTTCGAACGTGGATATGCGGATGTACCGCGTGATTTATGAGGCTATTGAAGAAATTCAAGCCGCTATGAAGGGTATGCTCGATCCGAAGTTCCGCGAAGCGATCATCGGACACGCCGAAGTGCGCCAGACCTACAAGGTTTCCGCCATCGGCACGATTGCCGGCTGCTACGTCAAGGACGGCAAGATCAGCCGCGACTGCAAGGTACGCGTGCTGCGCGACAACGTCGTGATCCACGACGGCGAACTCGGCTCGCTGCAGCGGTTCAAGGATTCGGTCAAGGAGGTCGCCGCCGGCTACGAATGCGGCGCGTCCATTGAGAAGTATAACGACATCAAGGAAGGCGACGTCTTTGAATGCTACGTGATGGAGCAGATCAAGGACTGATAGGGAGGCATCTATGGCAGCCAATCGTTTGGGGCGCATCAACGACGAATTGCAGCGGGAACTTTCCGCCGCGATCCGAACGCTGAAAGATCCGCGTGTGCAGAACTGCATGATTTCGGTCACTGCCGTTCGCGCAACGCCCGATCTGCGCTACGCCAAGATCTATATCAGCGTCTTGGAGAAGGAAAAAGCCAAGGACGCAATCAAAGGGCTTCGCTCGGCGGGCGGCTTTCTGCGCCGCACCGTCGGCGAGAGCATGCTTTTGCGCTATACGCCGGAGCTGGTCTTTGAAGAGGACGACTCCATTGCGTACGGCGCGCATATGAGCGCGCTGATCGACGCGCTCAACCGTCCGAAGGAGGAAGACGATGCAGACCGCACGTGAAGTTGCCGCCTTTCTTCTTGCGAACGATGATTATCTGATCGTAACGCACCGCAGACCCGACGGAGACGCCGTCGGGTCTGCGGCTGCGCTCTGCCGCGCACTTCGCTCTGTGGGAAAACGGGCGGAACTGTTTCCCAATCCGCAATTTCTGCCGCGTTTTCTGCCGCTGACGGACGGGCTTTGCGGCGCCGGCGATGCACGCGGAAAAACGGTTATCACCGTCGATACCGCAACGGAAAAACTCTTTCCCTATAACGCGCAGTATCTTCTGGGCAAGGTGCAGCTTGCCATCGACCATCACGGCTCGCATACGCCGTATGCGGCGCAGTCGTGGATCGTACCGGATGCGGCGGCGTGCGGCGAACTGATGCCGGAGCTTTGCGAGGCGCTCGGCGCGCCGTTCACGGACGAGATCGCTACGGCGGTCTACGTTGCCGTATCCACGGATACGGGCTGCTTCCGCTATACGAACACGACCGCAAAGACGTTCCGCGTGGCGGCGCAGTGCCGCGAAGCGGGCGCGGCGTGTGATTATTGGAATCGTGTGCTGTTCTTGGAAAAAAGCCGCAATCGGTTGGATTTGGAAGCGTATCTGATCGCAACGGCGGAGTTTTACGCCGACGGAAGCGTGTGCTTCTGCGCCCTGCCGCGAGAAAAAATCAAGGAACTCGGCGTATCGGAGGATGAGTTGGACGACATTTCCGGCTTTCCGCGCGATATCGCCGGCGTACAGATCGGTGCAATGTTCCGCGATGTGAACGACGGCGCAAAAATCTCTCTGCGTACCTACGCGCCTTATGACGCTTCGGCGATCTGCGCGGAACTGGGCGGCGGCGGACATCCTGCCGCGGCAGGCGCAACCGTGCCGGGCACGATCACGGATGCGAAAAAAGCGCTTTGTGAAGCGCTTCGGAAGCACGGGGTGCAGATCTGATGGCGTGCGGCATTGTGATCGTCGATAAGCCGTCGGGGTGGACGAGCCAGGACGTCGTTTCCAAACTGCGCAGCGTCTTTCATGAGCGCCGCGTCGGTCACGGCGGCACGCTCGACCCGATGGCAACGGGGGTTTTGCCGGTCTTTGTCGGCAGAGCGACGCGTGCGGCGGAGTTTTTGGAGTCCGCCGAAAAAACGTATGAAGCGGTGCTGCGGCTCGGCGTGGTAACCGATACGCAGGACACCGAGGGGCAGGTGCTTTCGCAGACCGACGCAGCGGTGACGGAAGAACAGGTGCGGCATGCTTTGACGCAGTTTATCGGCGAGATCGAGCAGATTCCGCCGATGTATTCCGCCGTGAAGATCGGCGGCAAGAAACTCTATGAACTGGCGCGCAAGGGGCAGACCGTAGAGCGTCAGCCGCGAAAAATCACGGTGTTTTCCCTGGAATTGCTTGATCGGACGGAAAACGACTGCCGGTTGAAGATCCATTGCAGCAAAGGCACGTACGTGCGGACGCTTTGCCACGATATCGGCGCCGTGCTTGGCTGCGGCGGAACGATGGCGGCGCTGCGGCGCACGCAGGCAGGCAGCTTTGGCTTGGAGCAGGCGGTTTCGCTGGAAACGCTCGTTCAGGCGGACGATCCTGCGCAGTATCTGCTGCCGATAGATTCGCTTTTTGCAGGCTACCCTGAAGCGACGCTGACGGGAGAGTATCTGCGTCTTTGCCGCAACGGCAACGTCCTGCCGTGGAAGCAGGGCGGACGCTTTTGGCGAATCTACGCGCCGAATGGCGAATTTCTGATGCTCGGGCGGCACGAAAACGGCAGACTCTATACAGAAAAAAGTTTTTTTGAGGTGACGTAGGTGCAACGACGCGTAATCGCGCTTGGCTGCTTCGACGGCGTGCATTTGGGGCACGCCGCCCTGCTTTCGTGCGTCCGGGATCAGGCGATCGAATTGGGTGCAACGGCGGCGGTAATGACGTTCGACGTGCACCCTTCGGTATATTTGCGCGGACAGAGCGTGCCGCTTTTGACTGATAATGCCGAACGCGAACGGCGCATGAAGGCACTCGGTATCGAGGAAGTGCTGCTTTTGCACTTCGACGCGGTGCGCTCCATGCCGTGGCGCGACTTTGCCGAACAGATGCTCTTCGGTCAATACGGCGCGGTCGCGCTCGTCTGCGGCGAGGATTTTCGCTTCGGTGCGGGCGGCGAGGGCACGGCGGAGAAACTGCGCCGATTCTGCGCGGAACGCGGTACGCGCTGCACGGTGATCGGAAAGGTTGCCGTAGACGGCGAGATCGTGTCTTCCACGGCGATACGGACGCTGATTCAAAACGGCGAGATGGAGAAAGCGGCGAAGATGCTCGGCGTACCGCAT
>JAFSXE010000026.1 GCA_017444195.1 Oscillospiraceae bacterium | reverse complement strand
CGTCGCCCTCTTCGGGATCGGTCGGGTTCCACCGCACCGATTCCACAAAGAGATCCGGACGGCAGTCGCCGACGGTGATGATCTCCGTCGCCGTGTCGATCGCGCCGAAGTCGTCCGTCACGGTCAGCGTCACGGTATAGCGGCCGGGCGCGGTATAGGTCACAGGGCTGGTGGCGTAGTCGCCGCGTTTGCCGTTACCGAAGTCCCAGCGATAGCGGACGATCGAGCCGTCATCATCGTGCGAGCCGGTTGCGCCGAACGAGAACACCGAGCCGGAATCATACGTTCCGTCCGCGGAGGCGGTCGGAAGAACAATTTTGGCGACCGGCGGACGGTTGACGCGAATGCCGCTGCCCGTAAATGTGTTGTTTTCGGTGTTGGCGTCCGTATCGGGCGTCGTTTCCACTTTGGCGGTGATGTCGATATACTCGGTAAGATCCGCCGGCGCAAGCCAGGTGATCGACGCCTCGCTGCCGGTGTTGGCGGCGAGCGTTACGTCCGTGCTGCCCAGCAGCGTTTCGCCGAGGTAGAACGACACGGTGCCGTTTGCGGCGGCGTTGCCGTTGTTGCGCAGACTGGCGCGCAACGTGTTTTCTCTTCCCGCCGTCGGCGTGGCGGGCGTCGTGTAGACGGCGTACACGCCGAGATCACTGACCGCCGTAGGCGCAAGACTGCGGCGGAGCGAAGGCGTGGATTCGTTGCCGGCGTTATCGACAACAACGATATAGTAATAGTAGGTCGTGCCGTTCGTCAGACCGATGTCGGTATAAGCCGGCGAGAGCGGCTTGGCAATCAGTTCGCAGTCCTTCAGTTCGGCGTCAGGCGATGCGGTGCGCAGCACCTTGTAGTAGGCAACGTCCGCACTGCTGCAGGTCCACGCGAGATTCAGCGTGCCGCCGACCATCGGATCGGTCACCGTCAGTTCGGGCTGCGACGGCGGCAGCGAATCCTTAAAGAAAGTCTTGATCTGCACCGTCGGCTCGGCGCCCATGTTCCGCACGACGGCTTTGATTGCCCAAGCGCCGTCTGCCCAAGCCGACGTATCGGCGGTGGTATTGATCACAAAGAGCTCTGTGCCGAGGATGTCGGTATCCGATTCGACGAGTTCCTTTTGGAGATCGGAGACGTCGAGCGTTGCAAAGTTCTCATAGACTGCGTCCGCCGGTGCCGTTGCCGCGCTGGACGAGCCGATCCACGCTTTCCAGAACTCCACGGTGCTCAGCGAGACCGCGTCGTTGACCTGCAGACCGAGGTTGAGACCCGCGTTGAAGCGGCTCCCCTGAGCAGGACTCATATTCATAATCACCGGCAGCGAGGTTTCCGGCTCGGGACGTGTTTTCACGCCGGCAGGAAGCAGACCGGAGCTGTAATCTTCGGTCGTCGGTCCCTGTTTGCCGAGGTCGTTTTCCATCGCGACCATGTAGAAATACTGATTATTGGGATCGAGATGCTGATCCACATAGACGTTTGCAGTCGTGTAGGTCAAAACCTCATATGCGCCGTCGTTGACCTTGCGGTAGAGCGTGTAGCCCGCGGCTTCGTTACCGGCGGCGGGTTTCCAGCTGATAATCAGACGCCATTCGCCGGCGTCGACGCGGAAGCCCTCCGGCGCGGTGGGCGGGTTGTTGGCAACCGTGACGCGCGTTTCCGTCTGCGAACGGTTGCCGGCGGCATCCGCCAGGCTCAGCGAGAGTTCGTACAGTCCGTCGGGGAAGCGCGCTTCCGGACCGTCCTCGGTACTGACGACGGCGAGCGTGTCCCACGCGGCAACGCGCGCGCCGTCCGCTTCGGCAAGCGCGTTCCAGTTGCCCTCGGCAAGAAGCAGCCATTCCCCCGTCGGAACGATTGCGCCGGTCAGCTCATCGCTGCCGAGCGGACGGTAGGAAATGCGATACGAGGCGATTTCGCCGTTGTCCTCCGCGGTAAGCGTCAGCTTCGCATCGGCGCGGACGATTTCGGGTACGGCAAAATCTTGGATAACCGGCGCTGTCCGATCCAAGCCGGGCGCGCAGGTCTCCGTGTTGGAGTACAGACTTTCGTTGCCCAAATCGTCGACCGCCGTGACACAGTAGCTGCCTTCGGCTTTCGTCTGCAGTTGGTAGTAGGTGTTTGCGGTTTCGGCGAGGAGTTTGTATTCTCCGCTGATAATCTGGTAGACGCGATAGCCCTTCAGATCCTTCGGCGTGGCAGACAGCGTCCAGCGAAGCGTCACGGAGAGTTCCGTTTCCGTCGCTGTCAGCACCGGTGCGACCGGCGCGGCGTTATCTGCCTGATAATGCACGTCCGCATGGCTGCTGTTGCCGGCGGCGTCGTAGACACGCACGCGGAAGATCAGCGTGCCTTCCTTTTTGTATTCGGTGGTTTGGACCGTCAGCGATCCCTTGTCGGAAGTCCCGAGTTTCGTTTCGCTGCCGTCGTCGTTCACCAGGAAGAAATCAATATGGTCAATGCCCACGTTGTCGGTTGCCAGCGGCGCAATCGAGATCGCGCCGGCAATCCGCGTTCCGTCCGGCGTGGCAAAGCCGCTGATCACCGGCGCGGCGGTATCGGCGTCCGGCGTCACAGCGTCGGACAACGCCGTGGGAAGGCTCTCCGCTTCCGCTTCGCTGACGGCGGTAATCTGATAGAGATAACGGACGCCGCTTTGTGCGCTCGTATCCGTATAGGTTGTCAGCGTGGTGGAGGCAAGGAATGCGTAACTGTCGCTGCCGCTCTTGCGATAGACGTTATAGCGCGCGACGTCAATATTCTGCGTGGCGGCGTTCTGCCACGAGAGCGTGATCCGCATTTGACCGACCTGCGCCTTGATCTGTTCGGGGGCAAGCGGTTTTTCGGAGGATAGTTTCAGCGTTCGAACAAGCGGCGAGGAAACGCGGCCGGCGCGGTCTGTCACCTGTGCGTAGAGCAGATAACTGCCGTCGGCAAGGTCGGTCGTATCAAACTCGGTGTTGACCGTCGCCTGTTTGCGGCTACCGTCGATGGCAATTTCCGCGATCGTGACGTAGGCGTCGTCGCCGCTGCCCTCGGGCTTATAGCGGAATACAACCGAGCCGAGTCGGAGATCGTCGGACACCTCGGCAAACAGACGGATCATCTTGCCGACGCGCTGCGAGGTGAAGAGTGTGATTTCGGGATCGACGCGGTCGGCGTCCGGACGGTCGATGGCTTCATCGCTGCGCGTGCCCTCGAAATCGTAGCGATCCACCGCGGCAACGGCGTAGGTGTAGATCTTACCGCTATCGCCCGACATCGTCAGTGCCGTATCCGTATAGCCGCACCAGTAGATGCGGTCGGCAACCAATGTCATCTCGCCGCCGTCTTCGCTGCGGTAGACGCGATAATAGGACGCGCCTTCCACGCCTTCCCATTGCAGCGAGATTTCCATCGTACCGGCGGTCGTTCTGAGCGAAGTGGGCGCAGGCAGAACGGTGGGCTGGCAGGTAAAACTGACACTGGAGAAAGCGCCGGAGCGACCGCCGACCAACCTCAGCGTATGTTCGCCTGCCGTGGTATTGCGGACGTAACTCCAGTCGACAGAAACGATGCCGTTTTCGTCGGCATACGTCCAGAAGACACTCTCGTCACTGCCGTCCAAATAGGCGTCGATGGCTTCGCTTCCGCGGAAGCCCTGCGCGGAGATATGCAGAATACTGCCCGGCTTGACATTCTCGGACGGCGTGACGGTCGCCGAGGTGACAAACGAGCCCTTCTGTGCTTCGGCGGACATCGCGTCCGCGAGCGCCTGTCGGTTGCCGACGTCGTCGACGGCGATGACCTTATAGGCGTAGGTCACGTCGTCTTTCACGTCGTAGTCCGTCCAACTTGCCGCAGCGCCGCTCGTAACCTTCAGCGGCGAAAGCGACGTCCAATAGCGATAGTCTTCGTCTGCCGCGGCGCGGTAGACGTAGTAGTAGCTGAGGTCGTTATCCGCGACCTTGTTCCAGCTGAGGCGGACACCGCCCGCAGCGGATTCGGCGGTTAGGCCGGAAACGGCGGCAACCGTCGTGTCAAACGTCCGCTCCGTCTCATAGGGCAGCGATTCGTTGCCGGAGAGGTCGGAGATATAGAAGCGGATCGTATACGTTCCGTTATAGGTGAGATTTTCCGCGCGAACGGCGCCGGCGTAGTACATCGCGCCGAACGGCACGAAGCTGCCGCTCTCGCCGGCATTGATTTCGGCGCGGACGGTGTATTCGTCCAACTCCGCGTTGTCCGTCGCCTCGAAATAGAACGTCACGTCCTTACCGAGACGGACATCGTCGGGCGTAACGGCAGTGATCACGGGTGCCTCGGTGTCGAGGAACGGCGTGCCGAAGACCTGCGTCCAGGAACTCTCGTTACCGGCGACGTCTACGGCGGTGACACGGACCGTGTAGCGCGTACCTGCCGTCAGGCGGCGGATCGTGCAGCTCTTGACTCCGCTCGAATACGGCACGTTCTGATACTGCTCGTCTTCGCCGTCCGCGGCGTAATAGACGCGGTAGTGATCCAGCACCTCGCCCGTCTCGCCCGGCGTCCAACTCCAACTGACGATCAGCGCGTTGGAACTCTCCTGCACAGCGAGATCGGCAACCGGAGCGGTCGGCGTGTTATCGACGTAGAACTTGCGCTCCGACGAATGCGTCAGTCCGGTGCTATCCGTCGCCGTAAAGCGGAAGGTGTAGAGTCCGTCCGCATAGACGGAAGAATCCAGCGCAAGCGTCGCACTGTAATGCGCAAGATTGCTGTAATTGCCGGAGTATTTCAGCTCGACGGGCTGCTCCGCGCCGAACGCGCCGCCTTCCGGCGCAACGGCAACGGTCATCTTCGTCAGCTTTTGGTCGTCCTGTGCGTAGGCATAAACGGAGCTTTCTCCGGTGAGAATGGTCACCCATTCGCCGTTGACGCGGATCGAATGCCAGCCGGAAGCGTAGATCGAGGTGACCTCCGGCGCGTCGTCGCCGGATGCCAGCGCGGTTGCCGGCGTGACGGCAGCGGCGCCGGCGTTGTTCAGCCGATCAAACGCAGTCACGGCAAAGGTGTAGGTCTTTCCGGGTTCCAGCGGGAAGTCGCTGTCCGACATATCCAGCGAAAGAACGGTAACGCCGCTGTTCACCGTGGCGATCGTTTTCGCTTCGCCGCCCTCCGGCGTGCCGGTCACGGTATAGCCGGCAACGTCGTCGTCCGCCGGCGCGGTCCAGCTGATGACGATGGACTGCTTCTTCGGCGCGACGGTAACTGTCGGCGCGGCAGGCGCCGTGGTGTCGACGCGGATAAAGGCGATCGCCGCCTCGTCCGTTGTCACGTCGTTGGCGATAATGCGGTATCTGCCGTCGGCAAAGCCGGACGGCACGGCAAAGGTTCCCTCAATCTCGCCGTTTTCATCGGCAGCGACGTCGGAGAGCAGCAATTCACTTTCAAAATAGAGTTCGTAATTTCCGTTTTCGGTGAAGTTGGAGCCGGTGAAGTGAAGCGTGTCGCCCGGTTTGCCTTCGGCAAGGCTGCCGGCGGCGAGGCCGGAAACCGAGATCATCGGACCGGTTTCTTCGATATTCACAACGGTGGAAGCGGAGCGATAACTCGTCTGACCGATGACCGTCAGCGGATGGCTGCCCGCCAGCGTGGTCGCAGGAAGCGCGAACGGGACGCTGATCGTTCCGTCCGCCAAGGCGGTGCAAGAAGACAGACTGTCATTGATCAGCCGCTGGTCGAAGTAGAAGCTCAGCGTTTCGCCGGGGATAAAGCCGCTCGCCGACAGTGTCAGCGTCGCCTCATGCGCCGCCTGCACTGCTTCCACGTGGGCGCTCGGCGCGGCAACGGTAAGCGTCGCAGTCTCGATCCGCGCGCTGTTCGTCAGCGCGAAGCGAACGGTGTGTTCGCCCGACGCCATATTCGCGGGAAGCGCGAATTGCGTCCCCTCGGTCGGCAGGTTGTCGTCCAAGGTGACGGTGAAGGTTTCATCGGTGGGCAAATCGGAAATCGTTGCGGTGATCGTGTCGCCGGGCGCGGCAGCAGACGGCACCTGCAATGTAAAGGAAGGCGCCTGCGCCGTCAGTTCCTTTGTGATCGTCGCGCCGGAGAGCGGATCAAAGAAGCCAAGCGTATGCGTGCCGACCGCGCCGCTGAGCGGCAGCGTGTAGTTCAGCGTGCCGCTTCCTGCACCGTCCAGCGTCAGTGTCGCGTCGGTGAGAATACCGTCGACCAAGAGCAGCAGCTCGGCGTTCGGGCGGAAGCCGGACACCGTCATTTTGATGCTGCTGCCGAGCATGACCGTTGCCGCGGAAAGCGCAAACGACGGCGCATAGGACGTGACAGGAATCGTCGCGCTGCCCCAGCGCTGACTCGTCTGTCCCCACACGGTGAGCAGCAGATTGCCCTCAAAGCCATAGGGTACAGCGATGCGCACCTCCGCCGCGCCGCTGTCGTTCGCGGTCACAGAATCGGAAGTGTGATTGTTATAGTTGACGCAGACCGTTTCTCCGGCGTCCAGACCGGTAACGGTCACGGCGAGCGTGCTGCCGCCGCGAATGTTGCCGGAGTAAGCAAGTATCAGATTGTCGTTCGTGCCGGCAAACGCGACTCTGCCGCTGGACTGACCGACGGCGGTGAAGATATAACTGCCGCTCGTCGGAACGAATTCCAGCGAATTGATGGTATAGGATGCGACGCCGTCGCTTGTCCAGACGCTGCCCAGCGCCGTGCCGTTCATCGTGAAGGCGACGTACTCGCTCGGCTGGAAGCCGGCGGCAAGCAGCGTCAGTGCGCTCTGCAAGGCGGGCGTTTCCGGCGAAAGGCTCAGCGACTGCACCGTATCGGCAAATGTGATGCTGCCAATGGCAGTGCGACCGCTTGTCTGACCGCGCAACTCGACGCTGTGGTTGCCCGATTGTGCGCCGTAGGCGAAGCGATACGTGATCGAGCCGGAGCCGTAGAAGTACGCGTCGCGGACTTTGACGCCGTCAATGAGCAGATCAACATATTCGTTCTTGAAGCCGCTGCCGTTCACGGTGAATTCTTCCATGCCGACGGTATTCGCCGACAATGTCAGCGTTGCCGACGGCTGACTGACGACAACGCGCAGCGAAGCGCTCTTTCCGGTCGAAGGCTGAATGACCGTTGCGAGAACGGCGCTTTCGCCCGGTTCGAGATCGGGAATGCGAATGTTGTAGAAGTTGTGTTCCGCGCTGTAATAACTGCGCGAAACGGTTTGGACCAACTCGCCGTTCAGCCAGAGTTGCGCCTCATCCGCCGTAAGTCCGGCGGCGTAGAACGACACCGAACTGCCGCTTGTGGGATTATCTGTGTCGCAGCGAAGCGAAACGGCTGCGGCGGTAACGGTCAAATTGGCAAAGGCGGTCAGTCCGCTCGACGGCTCCACGGCGCGCAGCACATAGTTGCCGGGCGCAGGGTTGCCGAGATCGGAGAGATTAAGCGTCTTGGTATTGACCTCGTTCGGATAGAAGTATTTGCCGACTTCGCTGTCGCTTGCCGACGGATCGAGATAGAAGTAGACGGAGCGGTACGACGGGAAGTCCGTCAGCGTCGCAACGACGTTTCCGCCTTCTTCCACCGCAGTGCTCGAAAGCGTGACGGTCGGCACAAGCTCGGAAACGGTGAAGCGCATCGTGGCAACAAGCCCGCTGGACTGACCGACGGCGCGGATCGTATGCGTGCCGCGCAGGTTGTCGTCGAGGCCGACGGTATAGGTCTCCTCGATTTCGCCGTCGTCGAGATAGGAATAGCCGCGGCGCGTGTCTTCACGATCCAAATAGAAGTAGACGGATTCGCCGCTTTGGAAGCCGCTGAAGCCGACGGTGACGTCCTCGCCCAAGCGCGGCGTCTGGGTAAGCCGAAGTTGCGGATTGTACTTTCCGACCGTGCCCATGATGACGGCGGATTCCGTTCGGTTGCCGCCGCGGTCCACAGACACGACCTTAAACCAGTAATTGGTTCCGGGCGTGAGATAGCTGTACGACGGATAGATATAGTTCGTTTCCGCAATCGGCGAATAGAAGGCGTCATAGTAGTAGCCGTCCTCGCTGTCCGCGCAGGAAACGACATAGCCGACCACGTCCGCTTCCGGCGCGGCAGTCCAACTCAGCTTGATTTTTCCGGGCAGCGGCGAGGCGGTCAGCCCCGTCGGCGCGGACGGCGGTGTACCGTCTTTGATAAAGGCACGCGAGACGACGGTTTCGTTGCCGTAGACGTCCTTCGACGTGACGCGAAGCGTGTAGTTTCCGTCGGCGAGCGGTGCTACCGAGAGATAGTAATAGGCGTATGTGTTGGCATACGTTTCGCCGTAATGCCACGGCGAGCCCTCGGCGGCAGTCTCCGTGCCATTCTCGGCGATAAAGACCGCCTCGACGAGACCGAGAGAAACGTTGTCTTCGGAATTGACGTAGATGCTGTTGTCGTTGCTGAACACCTTGTTTTCGTCAAAGCCGAAATGGACGGTCGGTGCATCCGTGTCGGGCAGCGGACTGACCGGCGCGGCGGTCGTCACCATATCGCTCAGGATGCCGCGCTTGTCGCGGATCTGAATGCCGTAGTAGTACGCGCCCGCGGCGCTTTCGCTCGTGAGGAATGTATCTTCGTACTCGGTATAGGAATAGTATTCCTCAGTGAGCGGGTTTTCCGCCAACGCCTCTTTGCTCGTGGCGCGGTAGATCAGGATCGCGTCGCCGTAGCTCAGCGCGGTTTCTCTGCTCCATGCCAGCGCGATCTTACCGACCTGCGGCTCGGCGGTGAACGTGTCCATCGGCGCGCACGGCGCGTTGTTTACGTGGAACGTCGGGCAATAGTAGTCGGAGTCAAAGCTGTCGTCCAGCGCGTCGGGCGTGATGGGCGCGTTGCCGACCTTGTCGTAGGCGATCGCGGCAAGGCGCACTGCGACCGAGCCGCTCGCGCCGCCGGTGACGGTGGTGGTGTCCCACGTGATCGCCTCATTCCATGTGGCGGTGCCGATCTTCTGATAGGCGCCGTCCTCAACCTTGAGGTAATAATCCACATGGTCGATGCCGCTGTCGTTGTCGTAGATGTTGGATGCGCGCAACGATACGGTGCCTGTCAGTTCGGCCGAGCCGTAAATGTAGCCGTTATAAAGATCGGAATTAACATAGAAACGATAATGGTTCGAGTATTCGGGTGCGGAATTGTCAAGCCGGAAAGAAGCGCTTGCCGTTGCGCTTTCATAGCCATTGAGAATGGCGTAAGCTGTGACGTTGCCGGCGGTTTCGAGCGTGATGGGACCCGTGTAGCGCACCATATCACCGCTGTTGATGCGGTAATAGATCTCGGCGTTGGGGCTGGCGTGGCTCAGCGTCAAGGTGGGCAGCGTCGTGAACCAACCGTCGGCAGGCGAGAATGTCGGTGCACTGACCGGCACACGATAGTACGCAGCGCTTTGATCGCTGACGGTTTCGCCCTTTTGCGCCCAAGAATAGATTGTGTTGTAGCCGCTGAAACGGAACGGCGCGGTATAGAGCGTGCTGGTGCCGTAACCGATGCGGTAATACAGATCGGCGGTACTATCCGGATGCGTCAGTGTGATCTCGATCTCGTCGGTGTAGTCGCCGCCTGCGGGCGAGATCGTCGGCGCGGCAAGACCGCGCTGAATCGTCACTTGATACGGCTGATGCTGATAAGCACTATTGTTTTTATCCGGCAGGAGCGCCAGATGGTATTCGCCAGCGGCGAGCGTGACGATGCCGTCGCGAACGCTGCCCCAGCCATCCTTGGGCAGTTCTGCTACAAGTTCGTCCGCGTCGTCGCGGATCTCCACAGGGTAATCGGAAGCGTAATATACGCTGTTGTAAGTCACGTGGAACTGATACGCGCCTGCTTCTTGAACATCCAGCGTATAGCGCTCGCCGCTCTGGTCGAGCAGGATCACGCCGTCGGTCTCGATGACGGCGGACTGCGTCAGTTGGAGCGCCTTTTCCGCTTCGACGCGGTAGTAGCGCGTGACGGTGTATTCGGAATAGAGTTCCTTTTCCGCGTCGTAGGCGCGCGCGGCGATCTGCATATCCCGATCGACCGTGATGGTCAGCGTGTTGCTTTCTGTTGCTGTTTCACCGGCACGGTTGATGTTGTAATAGAGCACGGTGCCGGGCTCCGAGGTGATTGTGACCTCGGTCGGCTCGGCAAACGTGACGGTGCCAGAACTGTCCGGCGTGAAGACCGGGCTGGCGGGAGGCGGCGCGCCGATGCTGAAGGAGGACGACGTCGACCAGGTGGTGTACATACCGCCTTCGGTAACCGTTGCCCAAAAGATTTCAAAATAGTCGTCGTCTTCGCCGTTAACTTGGATCGGCGCGGTATAGAGCGTACCGTTTTGGATGATATATTCGGAGAAATTCCGCTGCTGATCCCATTCGCCGTCGGTGATCATATAGTAGACCTTGTCGGTGGGATTTGCCGTGGTAAACGTGATATATCCGCCGTTTTCCACGCGGTTGGCAGTCTGATTGACACTGCAATCTGCATTCTCCATATCGACCCAAGTCCGCAGTGTTCTTGTGTCGCTCTGCAGCGTGCCTGCCGCGGTTTCCTTGGCGCAGTACGCCATGATCTGCGCTTCTTTGTTGATATAAATGCCGGTCGATGGGTTATATTCGGTGTATTCTTCGCTGCCTTCTCCCTCCTGCATCTTCATGCTCGAAAACGCATAGTACGCGGTGCAACCCTCGGGAATGTCGGTCAAGAACACATAGCACGGTTCGGTGATCATAAGCTCGGGATAGTCCTCGTCCTCCGACACTACGTCAAAGCGCGGCGCAGTGACGGTCTGCCAGCACTTCGCGCCGATGGTTTCGGGCAACTCACCGTTATTGTATACGCTGTTGATCTGCAACGAATAGGTGCCGGCGGACGGAGCGGTAAAGAACGCCGTCACGTTTTTGATGTGGCGCTCCACCATTTCGCCGGTTTGCCAATTCTCGTAGGTCGAGTTTTCAATATAGAAATACGGCCATGCGACAGCGCCACCGTTTTCGTCGGTAAGCACGCTGTCGATGTTCAAGTATTCAATTTCGTTATCGTTCGGGACGGAGAGCGCGATGGCATAGAAACCCGGAGCGGGAATCGCAACGCTCAGCGTGCACTGCGTGGGAGCGAATTCCACACTGTCAGAGGAAAGCGGACCTGCAACGATGGGGATCGAGAGAGTGGGGATCTCTCGCGTGCCCGCAGATGTGCCGCGCACGGTGTTCGGGATGATCGTGACGTTCGGCTCGGCAGGCAGAGTGAGATCCTCGCCGCCTGCGCCAATGCTTTCGCCGATGTCGGCGTATGTATTCTCTTCCGCAGCAGGACTTGTGTTTGCCTCGGTTTCAACCGAATCGGTTGAAATCTCCTGCTGCTCATCCGGCAGTGTATCCGGCTCGGTATCAGCCGGCTCAGACAGCGCCTCCTGCTGCTCGTCCGGCGGTGCGTCCGGCTGGATCTGCACCACCTGCTGCGCCGGGAGTGTGCCCTCCTCGGCGGAAATCGGCGCAATCAGCGCCGTGCCCTGATCGAACAGCATCAGCAATGCCAAGATCAAGGCAACCGTTTTCTTTCCCCACTTTGTGAGTCTCATTTGCGCGTCCTCCGTCCTTGTTGATTTATCAAAATCGGAAATAACTCTCCACTCTACATATAACATACCATTGTTATTCTACTTTTATATTATAGTATCTTCAATAGTTGACGGCAATTTGGCATTGACAAAATTTGGGCAACTTTTTCTTGCGTTTTGTGCTATTTCGTGATACGCTATTTTTGCCTAATGGGAGGTGGTGCAATGTTTGCAGAAAAAGCCAATCAAATCTGTGCCTTGCTTGCAATCAAACAGGCGGATTTATCGCGAATGATGCAGTGTGACAAGTCCAATGTCAGCCGCATACTCAACGGCGCACGCGTGCCGAAAATCGGCGGTGGCGGCGTGCGGCGTTTGATTGAGGGGTTATACCTTTTCGCCGATGAAACGGGCAAAGTTGACGAGCTTTGCGAGTTGATCGGGTGTAAAAACCGATCCTCCGCAGAGGAAATCAAGGCGCAGACGGCAGCGTGGCTCTATGACGGCGCCACAGATTCCCTGCCGCAAAAGAGCAAACAACAATTCCGCGCGTTCGGCGAAAAGCTGGACGCGGTGATGGAGCTTGCCGAATTATCCAATATTCGACTGGGCAGGATGGTGAATGTCGATCCCTCCTATATCAGCCGTTTTCGAAACGGCTTACGCTCGCCGAAATCCAACCGCGAAACGTCCGATGCAATTTGCTCAGTCTTGCTGACGCGGATTTACGAAAAGAAGAAAACCGATCAGCTTGCAGGAATGATGAAAGTTTCATCCGACGCGCTGACCGACGAAGAGGACGCGGCGCTGCTGCTGCAAACGTGGCTGTTTGACGCAGAACCGGCAGACAACAGTTCCATTGTGGAAACACTCTTGGAAAACATTGGCACGTTTGCGTTCGAGACCAAGCTGCCGCCGTCTCTGCTTCCTTCGGTTTTAGATGAGACGGCGCAGGCAAAGGAAGAATCCGTGTACTTCGGTGCAGACGGCTTGCGCGCCGCCGCGCTTCGGTTTCTGGGGGGCACCATACGTCAGCAGGCAAAGGAACTGCGCCTGTATTCCGACCAAAACACGGAATGGATGGCGGATCCGGCGTTTCGCGTCAAGTGGGCAACGCTGATGGCGGCGTGCGTGAAGCAGGGCATCCATATCACCGTCATCCACAACGTCGATCGGGACTTGGATGAAATGATCGGCGCGATCACCGCCTGGCTGCCGCTTTACATGTCGGGTATGATCGAGTCGTATTATTGCAAAAAAGAGCGTAACGCCCGCTTCTCCAATACGCTGTTTTTGTGCCCCGGAATTGCCTGCATCAGAGGTAGCAACGTCGTCGGGCAGGAAGGACGGCACGGCGTTTATCAGTATCAGGTCGATGCGGAACTATTGGAAGCCGACGAGATCGCGTTTGACGGACTTCTGGGCGCATCCAAACGCTTGGTGAAGGTTTATGAAAACGCATCCGCGGAGCTTCTTTCTCAAATCGGAAACGAAATGACGATTTTGGGAACGACTCTTTCGCTCGCAACGATGGAAGAAAAAACGCTGCGCTCCGTTTTGGCGCGCAGCGATGCGGTTCAAAACGCCGTAATTTCGGCGTGGCAGGCGCAGCGGCAGCTGTTGGAAAACAATCTCAAAACCGGCTTTGTCCACGAGTGCCTCCCCATTGCCGACGATGATCGATTGTTGCACAATCAGATCCCCATAGATTTGCCGGGTGTATCCCTTTTTTATACGCCGCAGGAATACGCCGAGCATATCCGCAGCATTATTCGCCTGTCGGAAACGCATCCGAACTATCGCTTTTTTGTGCTGCCGGACGTGCCGTTCGAGCATACGCAGATTGTTCTTTCCCACCACGCCGTCGCAGTGAAGCGCATGAAGCCGCCGCAGATCACGTTTTTGATCTCCCACCCTGCAATGTGCGAGGCGTTTTCGGCATACGGCGAAAAAATCAAAGCCCAGTATAAGCAGGATAAAATCTCGCTTCACCAAACACTGGAAAGTCAACTTTTCGACCGAAAAAGAAGCAAACTTACGCAAAACTTACGCGAAACAAAATAATAAAGAGCCCGATGCAGTCACCTGCACAGGGCTCTTTTGCTTATATCTGCTGTACCGTCTTGCGTCCGCCGGAGGTTCAAAATGCACCCTCGATGCACCCTCATTTTCGAATTTGAACCCTGAGGGTGCATTGTATCAATATCTGTGCGCAGACGCAGAAAAAGGACTTGCTTCGGCAAGTCCTTTTTCCATGATGCTTGCCCAAGGCGGCATCATTTATTGCTTCCGAGAGTTTGAATCCACCTATCTTAAAAACAAATCCGTCTTTTTCCATTAGATTCGATTGACAACGCCTTCTTTTTCTGCCTATACTGTATCGGAAAATTCGCCAAATACGTACGCTGCATCAACAAGGAGGAACGACCATGAAAACCGCCATTCGTTATTACACCAAGACCGGCAACACCAAGCGCCTCGCGGAGGCGATGGGCGCAGCGCTCGGCATAGCGGCGCTGCCGCTTGACGCGCCGATCGACGAGCCGGTCGATCTGCTTCTCTTGGGCAATTCCTATTATGCGTTCAGCATCGATCCGGCGGTGCGGAACTTCATTCGCTCGCTGGACAAAACCAAAGTCGGCAAGATTGTGAATTTCGGCTCTGCTGCTATGCTGAATTCCACCTATAAAAAGGTCAAAGCCGAAGCGGACGCCGTCGGCATTCCCATGGACGAGCGCGAGTTCCATTGCCGCGGCGAATTCAAGGGCATCCACAAGGGCAGACCAAACGCGGACGATCTGCGAGCGGCTGCCGAGTTTGCCCAAGCGATCGCAAGCCGCGCTTGACGAATGCCGAACCGATGCCTATAATATGATGGTACGGAAATTCTCCGCACCATCTTATTATTTGAAGGAGCGATGCTGTAATGAAAACCCTATTCAAACGCGCAACCAATTCCATGATTGCGCTGTCCGTGCTTGCCATTCTGCTCGGCATTGCGATGATCGTCTATCCCGACGTTTCGCTCACCGCGCTCGGCTATGCCGTTGCCGCCTACCTGATCGTGCAGGGCATCACGCTGATCGTCGTAGACGTGAAGGCATGGCGGATGTTCATTCCGTTCGACGGCTTCCTGCCCGGCGTGCTGTGCATCCTTCTCGGTGTGCTGCTCGCAAAAACGCCCGAAGCGCTTGCCGTCTATATCGGCGTCTTCGTGGGACTGTGGGTGATCGTTTCCGGCTTCAGCGGCGTGAAATTCGCCAATCTGCTGCGGAAACTCGGCGCACCGTGGCTGCTGCCCGTGCTTGCCTATGCCGCCGAAATCATCCTCGGCTGCCTGATGCTCTTTTCGCCGGTGCTTTCGTCGCTGTCGCTGACCGTTGCGCTCGGCATCATCTTGATCGCGCACGCCGTCGTCAACCTCGTTACGGTGATCTCGGTTAAGCAAAACGTGCGCGACGTGGAAGCGTTCTTCTCCGGCTTAAAGCGGTAAGAAAAAGGACTTGCAAAGGGCGCCCTTTGCAAGTCCTTTTTCTTACCGCTTTAAGCCGGAGAAGAACGCTTCCACGTCGCG
>JAFSXE010000025.1 GCA_017444195.1 Oscillospiraceae bacterium | reverse complement strand
GCCAAACTGATGAAGGGCGCGGACGGCGCGCCGGTGGAAACGGAGCTGGAGAGCCATGCCGAATGAAAAAATGCAGACCTACCGCCAAATGACGGAGGACTATCTGCAAGATTGCTTTTCCGATGAAACCGCACCGCAAAAAACGCTTCTTTCCGCGATGCGCTATTCGCTGCTTGCCGGCGGCAAGCGTATCCGTCCGGTACTGACGCTGGAGTTCTGCCGCCTGTGCGGCGGCGACCCGAAGCAGGCGCTGCCGTTTGCTGCGGCGATGGAAATGGTGCACACCTATAGTTTAATTCACGACGATCTGCCCTGCATGGATAACGATGACTACCGCCGCGGACGGCTGACGAATCATAAGGTCTACGGCGAAGCAACGGCGGTGCTGGCAGGCGACGCGCTGCTGACGGCGGCGTTTGCAACGCTGGCTTCCGCAAAACTCGACGCATCGAGAATTGCCGCGGCAACGCAGATCCTTGCCCGCGAAGCCGGGGAAAACGGTATGGTCGGCGGTCAGATTTTGGATTTAGAAGGCGAGGAAAAGCAGCTCGGCGCGGATGAGATCATGCAGATCCACCGGCTGAAGACGGGCGCGCTTATTCGCGCGGCATGCTGTCTCGGCGTGGCGGCGGCAGGCGGAACGCAGGAGCAAATGGAAGCCGCGGCAAAGTATGCCGAAGCGCTCGGCTTGGCGTTCCAGCTTCGTGATGATATTCTGGACGTGATCGGCGATGCGGCAAAACTCGGCAAAGCGACGCAGCACGATGAAAAGAAAAGCACGTTCGTGTCGCTCTACGGCTTGGACGCCTGCGAAAAAATGGTGCAGGAGCAGACGCAAAACGCGCTTTCCGCACTCAACACGTTTGAAGATACGGCATTTTTGCGCGAACTGACCGAGCAGATGGCAACGCGCGATCATTAAGCGTTTGACATTTTTCGCACAATTTGCTACAATCCAAAAAGAACTTCAATAGGAGGCCCCGCGTATGAAATGCCCCTTTTGCGGATTTTCGGAAAATAAGGTAATCGACTCGCGCCACTCCGAAGAGGGCAACAGCATCCGCCGCAGACGCGAATGCCTTGCCTGCCAAAAACGGTTTACCACCTATGAAACGATCGAAACCATCCCGGTGTTTGTTGTCAAGCGCGACGGCAACCGTCAGGCGTTTGATCGTAACAAGGTGCTCAACGGTATGCTCCGCGCCTGTGAAAAGCGGCCGGTCGCCATGGCGGATTTGGAAAAGGCCGCCGATGAGATCACGCAGACCGTGCAGAGCGCGCTCGATCACGAGGTTTCTACCGAGCAGGTCGGCGAACTGGTCATGGAAAAACTGAAAGATCTCGATCAGGTCGCCTACGTCCGTTTTGCTTCGGTCTACCGCCAGTTCAAGGATATTGAAACCTTTATGAAGGAACTGAATAAGATTCTCGGCGAAAAGTGAGAAAAACCGTGCAAAGAATGATCTTTGCACGGTTTTTTATAATATATTCTTCAAAAGCGGCAGTTCCATCTGCCGGATATGCTCGATCTGCTGCATCAGTTCGGCGCAGCGCGCCAAAAGTTCATCCTTGTCGCCGGTTTCGGCAAACTGCACCAGCGCGGCAAGACCGGATTCCACACCGTCGGCTTCATCGTGCCGCAATAGCGCGCCGAGAAGATCAGCATGGGAAACCCATTGCTCCTTTGCGCTTTCGGCGGCTTCGGCGGCACGCGAAAAATCGTCCGCTTTGGCGGCGGCTGCCGTCTCCTTCAGCGGCGCGGCGAGTTCGTCCACGCAGCTGCAGGTCGCGCCGCCCGTCCAAAGGCAGATCAGCGGAAGCAGCAGTAAAACCGCTGCGGCGAACCACGTTCTCAATTTGTCGCTGCCCCCTTCTTTGCGGAGAGATACCATTTCCCCGACGGCGTAACGGTCAAAAGCGCCACGTCTTTGACTGTACAGCCGTTTTCTTTTAAGAATTTCTCCGCCTGCCGCTTCGTTTGGCGTACAAAGGAGAGGTTTTCCTTTTGCCAGCGGCCGTCGCTGATAACGATCACCGGCAGTTCCATTTGCTCCACGTGGACGCCGGCGTCTTTTGCGTCCGCCGGCTCATATTTCGAATAGCGCAGCGCGGAAATAGTACCGTTCGTTTCCAAAATCGCATATTGCACGGTGGCTAGGTCGGTAATACCGCTTTCGCGCAGATGCTCCACCAGTTCATTGACCGTCACGCGCGTTTTTCGTAGGTTAGGGTAGAGAATCGCGCCGTTTTCCATCAGAATGACCGGCGTGCCGCAGATCAGCCGCCGTACGCGGACGGAGGAAAACGAAAGCGCCGCAAGCAGCAGTTCCAGCGAAAGCACCGTCAAAATCGGCACGATGCCGGAAAACAACGGAATACCGGGGTCCTGCATCGGTACGGCAGCAAGGTCGGAAATGACGAGCGCGACAACGAATTCCGTCGGCTCCATTTCGCCGATCTGCCGCTTGCCCATCAGCCGAATGGCGATAATTAAAGTAAAATAAAGAATGATTGTGCGCAGAAAGGTTACGATCATACCATCACCGATGATAGTTTTGCGATTGCGGAAGAAATTATGCTATCAATTCAAAAAAAACTATGATATAATTTGGAAAGTAATGGTGAAGAAGGTGCGGTATGAGAATTTTAGGGATCGACCCCGGCTATGCAACGATCGGCTTCGGCGCGATCGACGTAGCACAGGGGGAGTATCGCCTGTTTCAATTCGGCACCATCAATACGCCGCCGGATCTTCCGTTTGAAAGGCGGCTGAAAATGATCTACGACGATATGAGTGCGCTTTTGGAAGCCATGCACCCAAACGTGATTTCAATCGAAGAACTGTTCTTCGGCAAGAATGCAACGACGGGCATCGGCGTGGCGCACGGCCGCGGCGTGATCCTGCTCGCCGCCGCCGAACGGGAGATTCCGATTTTTGAGTATAAGCCGATGCAGGTCAAGCAGGCGGTCTGCGGTTACGGTAAAGCAACCAAGCATCAGGTGCAGGATATGACGCGCCGATTGCTAAAAATGAAAGCGATTGCAAGGCCGGACGACGCGGCGGATGCGATTGCCATGGCGCTCTGCCATGCGCGGTCGGCAACTTCGCTGCTGCAGAGATTGAATCGGGAGTGATACGATGTTCTATTATCTGAACGGCACCGTTGCCGTGCTGGAAAGCGATCTTGCCGTGATCGACTGCGGCGGCGTGGGCTATGCGTGCTACACAACGGGAAACACGCTATCGCGCCTTCGCGTCGGAACGATGCAGATGCTCTATACGCATTGCAATATCAAGGAAGACGCCTTCGATATCTACGGTTTTGCTACGAAAGAGGAACTGAATTACTTCCGGCTGCTTCTCGGTGTTTCGGGCGTCGGACCGAAGGCGGCAATTGCCATCTTGTCCGTGCTGACGCCGGAACAGTTCGCGCTTGCGGTGATGACCGGCGATGAGCGTGCGCTCACGCAGGCAAACGGCGTCGGCAAAAAAATGGCGCAGCGTGTGCTTTTGGAACTGAAAGATAAACTCGGCGCGGAACTGACGCAGACAGCCAATCTCGGCGGTGCCGTTGCACCGCAGACCGGCGGCAAACTTGCCGAGGCAACGTCGGCGCTTGCGGCGCTCGGCTATTCGTCGGCGGAGATCGGCGCAGCGCTGCGCGGTGTCGATACCGATGCGCTGAGCGTAGAGGAAATCGTTCGCAGCGCCTTGCGCGCAGCAATGAAGGGATAGGTGACGGACGATGAGCATTGATTTTTCTCAGGACTACGAAGCGCCGATCGTTACCTCAACCCTCACGCCGATGGACAGTGAGGAAGTCTCGCTCCGTCCGCGCTTTTTGCGCGATTATCACGGGCAGGAGAAAGCCAAGCAGAACTTGGCGGTCTATATCGAGGCGGCAAAGCGCAGAGGCGAGTCGCTCGACCACGTACTGATCTCCGGACCTCCGGGACTCGGCAAAACCACGCTTGCCGGCGTCATTGCCAACGAGATGGGGAAAAATATCCGTATCACGTCCGGACCGGCGATTGAAAAAGCGGGCGATCTTGCGGCGCTGCTGACCAACCTTGCCGACGGCGACGTGCTGTTCATTGACGAGATCCACCGCCTTGACCGTGCGGTTGAAGAAATCCTCTATCCGGCGATGGAAGATTACGCGATTGATATTATCGTTGGCAAGGGACCGTCTGCGAACTCCATTCGGCTCGATCTGCCGCACTTCACGCTCATCGGCGCAACAACGCGCGCAGGTCAGCTTTCCAGCCCTCTGCGTGATCGTTTCGGCGTGCAGCTTCGGTTGGAGCTTTACAACAAAGAGGAATTAACGCAGATCGTGATGCGCTCGGCATCGCTTTTACAGATGGAGATCGAGCGCGCCGGCGCGGAGGAGATCGCCTCGCGCTCGCGCGGTACGCCGCGTATTGCAAACCGTATGCTCCGCCGTGTGCGCGATTTTGCGCAGGTGGAATATGACGGTGTGATTACGCGCGAAGCGGCAAATCACGCACTTTTGCGGCTGGACGTGGACGAACTCGGCTTGGATAATATTGACCGCAAGATGCTCGAAACGATCATTCGTAACTATTCGGGCGGACCGGTGGGACTGGAAACGCTTGCCGCGACCATCGGCGAGGAAGCGGTCACGCTGGAGG
The DNA here is from genome assembly GCA_017444195.1 of Oscillospiraceae bacterium. Taxonomy (GTDB): domain Bacteria; phylum Bacillota; class Clostridia; order Oscillospirales; family Oscillospiraceae; genus RGIG3566. The sequence goes on along the minus strand of JAFSXE010000025.1, from coordinate 7,686 downwards.
ACGTTTACGAGCCGTATCTGATGCAGATCGGTTTTTTGACGCGCACGCCGCGCGGACGCTGCGTCACGCGGCTTGCTTATGATCATTTGCATATTGAAACTGCCGGACAGCAGTTGGAATTTTAGGAGGAGCGTTTATGGGTAAACTATTCGGTACGGACGGCATTCGCGGCATCGCGAATGAAACGCTGGACGTCAAATTGGCGTTCCGTGTCGGTCAGGCGGCAGCGATTTCGCTTGCCAAGGGCAAGGAGAAAAAACCGACCGTTGTCATCGGTATGGATACGCGCATTTCTTCCGATATGCTGGAAAGCGCCGTTACGGCAGGTCTGACCGCCTGCGGTGCAGACGTCGTGCGTCTCGGTGTTGTGCCGACGCCGGCTGTTGCGTATTTGACGATCTATCTGAAGGCCGATGCCGGCGTGGTCATTTCCGCGTCGCATAATCCGTTTGAGCATAACGGCATTAAAATGTTCTCGAATGAAGGTTTCAAACTCAATGATGAGTTGGAAGCCGGCATCGAAGATTTGATATTACAGGAAGGCGATCTGCCGACGAAGTCCCGGGATGGCATCGGCATGATTCGCGACGGCAAGCAGTATATCGACGCGTATCTCGATCACCTTGCCTCCACCGTCGAGCCGCTGCAGAATATGCGCATCGTGCTCGATCTGGCAAACGGCGCCTCCACCGCCACGGCAAAGCGACTCTTTGACCGTTTCCCCGGCTTGGATATTACGTATATTCACGACGCGCCGAACGGCACGAACATCAACGTGGATCGCGGCTCGACGCATCTCGGCTCGCTTGCCAAGACTGTGCGCGAGGGCAAGTATGATCTCGGCTTTGCTTTCGACGGTGATGCCGACCGCTGCCTTGCCGTGGATGAAAACGGCGAGCCGGTGGACGGCGACCAGATGATGGCTGCGTGTGCGCTGTATCTGCAAAAGCAGAACAAACTTCCCGGCGGAGGTTTTGTCGCTACGGTCATGAGCAACATCGGTCTGCATAAGTTTATGAAGGCGAACGACCTTAAACTGCTGTGCGCGGCAGTCGGCGACCGCAACGTTTTGGAAATGATGCAGAAAGAGGGGATGGCGCTCGGCGGCGAACAGTCCGGGCACGTTATCTATCTGGAGCACATGCCCACCGGCGACGGTGAACTGACGGCGCTGCAGATGCTGGCAATCGTGCAGCAGAGCGGCAAAAAGCTTTCGGAACTGGCAGCGCTTGTTACGCGCTATCCGCAAATTCTCATTAACGTTGCAGGTCCGCACGCCAATGCGGATAAGGATGCGGTCTGCCATTGCGAAACGGTTCAGAGCGTCGTGCGCGAGGCGGAAAAAGAACTCGGCGGAGATGGAAGAATTCTGCTCCGTCCGTCCGGCACAGAGCCGCTGATCCGCGTTATGGTGGAGGCTGCAACGGACGAAGATGCGAAACGAATTGCCGAAAAAGTTGCCGAAGCAGTCAAAAAAGCGGTGTAAATCGGGGATTTTGCAAAAAATATCAAAAATCCTATTGACATTTGGAAAAAGTTTGACTATAATACCGAATGTACAGTGGTATTTTATCCTGTATGCCTATTCCTGTACCTCTCTTTCTGCGAATGAAATGGAGCGAGAAGGAATACCTCAGCGTCTACGACAACAGTCGTTCGCATAATATTCGGCGATCATCGCCACATATCGCAAAGAGAGGTAACATCCATGTACGAAGACAAGACTTTAGTTTGCAAAGAGTGCGGTAATGAATTCGTGTTTACTGCCGGCGAGCAGGAATTCTATGCCGAGCGTGGCTTCCAGAATGAGCCGCAGCGCTGCAAAGCCTGCCGCGACGCTCGCAAGAATGCTGCCCGCGGTCCGCGTGAGTTCTTTACGGCGACCTGCGCTGCTTGCGGCGGTGAGGCGAAAGTGCCCTTCGAGCCGAAAACCGATCGTCCGGTTTACTGCAGCGAATGCTTCGCTCGCATGAGAGAGAACGGCTAAGTATTGCCAAAAGAAGCGGCATCAGTTTTCTGATGCCGCTTTTTTGTGAAACAGAGGTGAGAGTATGCTGAAAATCTATGCCATCGCGCATGAGGATTCTGACCGCCACGAGGCGGCGCGGATGCTGCTGCGCTGGAAATATGAAGAACTGTGGCAGCAGCCGATGCCGGAGATCGTGATCGGCGAGCGCGGCAAGCCGACGTTCGCTTCGGGCAGTGCACGGTTCAGCATCTCGCACACCAAGGGCGCATCTTTCTGCGCACTGTGTGACGGCGAAATCGGCATTGACGTTGAGCGAATTCGCAGCGTCAGCGCTGCCGTTGCGCAGCGAACGCTCTCGCGCGACGAATGGGAACAGTACAGTGCGGCAGAAAACCCGTCGGTGGAGTTTTTGAAGATTTGGACGCTCAAAGAAGCGTACGTCAAACTGACGGGCGAAGGGCTGCACGGCGATTTGCGCAAAATCGCGTTTGACTTTTCGCAGCCGCGTCCGCGGCTGATCGAGCGTCCGGATTTACAGTTTTGGTGCAGACAGATCGGTGAGTTCGTGCTTGCCGCCTGTGCCGATACGTGGCACCGCCCGGAAGTCTATATGGAAGAAGTAACGTAAAAAACGAGGTATACGGCGTATACCTCGTTTTTTTATAGGGCAAAGAGTATGCCGCAGACAGCGCCGGCGGCGATCAGGAAAATCGGGTGCAGTTTCGGAAACTTCCATCTCACCGCAAGCAGCAGCACAAACAGTCCGACGGCAATAGGGGAAAGGGCAATGCCGTTGACACTCGGTACGAGCAGCGCGACTTTCAAAACGGAAAAGACCGCCGCGCCGATCAGCCCTACCGATGCCGGACGAAGTACGCGCAGAACGGACTGCACATAGGCGTTTTCGCGGAACTTCGTCAGCAGTGCCGTGATGATCACAATGATAACAAAAGACGGCAGGATAATGGAAAGCGTTGCAACGATGCCGCCGAGAAGCCCGGCGGTTTGGATGCCGGCGAAGGTCGCCATATTGACGCCGATCGGACCGGGCGTTGATTCGGCGACGGCAATCATATCGGCAAGCTGCTGTGCGGAAAACCAACCGCAGCGCGCGGATATGTCGGATAGAAACGGGAGCGTTGCAAGTCCGCCGCCGACGGCGAACAGCCCGGTTTTGAAAAACTCCCAAAACAATTGCAGATAGATCATACCGCCGTACCTCTGCCTTTCAAAAGTATGCCGAGAAGGACGGCAATCACGACGATCCAAACGGGGGACACGGGGAAAAGAATCATCACGATCAGCGATGCAATAAAGACGCCGTTTGCAAGCGCACCTTTGACGCCGCTGCGATAGAGACGAATGAGAGAACTCAGGACGAGCACCGCTACGGCGACGCGAATACCGGCAAAGGCGTGCGCGACAGTGGGGAGCTCAGAAACTGCGCCAAGCACGGTGGCGAGCAGCGAAATGATCAGAAGCGACGGTGTCACAACGCCGAGTGTTGCGGCAAGTCCGCCGAGCACGCCCTTTTGTTTGTAGCCGACGAACGTTGCGGTATTGACGGCAATGACGCCGGGGGTGCATTGCGCAATAGCGTAGCAGTCCAAAAGCGCATCTTCCGTTGCCCAGCCGTGACGGTCAACGACTTCACGCTGCAGCATCGGCAGCATGGCATAGCCGCCGCCGAAAGTCAAAAGACCGATGCGAAAAAACGCGGTGTAGAGCGACCAATAAAGCGACAAATCCTCGCCTCCAACTTACTTTCCGTTATCCAGTGAAGAGCCGGTTTGCGACGCAAGATCGTCGATTGCCTGCTCCATTTCGTCGGTCAAATCGGGGAACAGACCGCTTTGAATGGCGCTGCGAATCGGCAGGACCTCGTAGCGAAGATCGGCGTCCTCGCCTTTGTCTGCAATGTAGACAGGCAGGTAGGATGCGCCGGAAAGACCGCATGCGCCGGTTTCGGGATCGAGCGAGAAATCAAGATTCAAGATGCAGCTCGCCTGCGACGTGCCTTTCGTCATGGAGGAGAAGAAGTTGCCGAGCGAATAGGCGACCAAGACCTTTTTCTCCTTTCCGTCCACGGTAACGGTGCGCGTTTCCATCGGCCCGACCTCGTGACTGTGCGAGCCTAAAATGACGTCCACGCCGTTTTGGAAGAGCAGATCGGCAATCGCTTCCTGCGATTCGGTGGGTTGAAGATCAAACTCGCCGCCCCAGTGGAGCATGGCAACGATGACGTCGGCATGGCGGTTTTTCGCTGCTTTGACGGACGCTAAAAGTGCGTCTTCGTTTACTTCGCTGTAAGTCGTCGAATAGTCCTTATAGAGCAGGTCGACACAGTAGGGCGCCTGCTCCGGCAGCGTCATGTTGTTGACGCCCTTGGTATAGCCGATGAAGGCAAACTTGATCCCGGAAATGTTGCGGATCAGCACGCCCTCATCCTGTTTTTTCTCGCTTTCAAGATAGTAGGTGCCGAGGTGTGCGATGTTGTTTTCGGTTAAGTAGCGAATCGTGGAATTGAGTCCGTTCAGTCCGTTTTGCACAGAGTAGGTGTTTGCGGTCTGCAAGATATCAAATCCGGCATTTGCCAGTGTTCCGGCAAGAGATTCCGGCGCACGGAACGAAGGATAACCTTGGTATTTCTCATTTGGACCGACAAAGTTCAGTTCCAAGTTGCCGACGGTCAGATCGGCTGCTTGCAGATAGGGGGAGATAGCGGTAAAGGACGGGGAAAAATCGTGCGAGCCGTCCTTTTGCGCGGCGTCGTCGATTTGGTCGCCGTAGCACATGATATCGCCTACTGCCGCAAGCGTGACTTTGACAGGCAGCACTTCCGTCCGCACAGCTTGCTGTGCGGCTTCTTTTTCACTCTGCGTCTGCTCCTGCCTGCGGCGGCTGCCGGAGCATCCGCGCGCGATCAAGACGATAAGCAGGACAGCGGCAAGCGCAATAATGCCCAGCGCGATTTTTTGCTGATGTTCGCGTTTGCGCTGCATTGCCTCACGCATTTTTCTTCTGCGTTCCCGCTCGGCGGCGGTTGTTTCCACTTCGTGTTCCATGTGCTATGCCCCCTTTTCCTTTATTTTACTACAAAAGATCGCGAAATACAACGCATTTCTGCTTTGAATTTTTTGTCGAATATGGTACAATGGCTTTACCAAAGGAGGCGTCGGTCATGAGGCAAAAAGCAATAGGGTTCTTGCTTCTGTGCGCGGCGCTTGTTGCAGCGTGTCTGTATTTGTCGCAGCGGAGCATGCGGCAGACGCAGCAAGATCCGCCAAGTGCAAATGGGTGGACGCAGGTGGAACTTTCTCAGCTTCCGCGCTACCGCAGGGACGACGCCGATTTTTCTGCGGATTCGCAAGGCGGTATTTTCTATCCCGATGCACAGCAGGGGATAGACGTTTCCGAGCATCAGGGGAAGATCGACTGGCAAAAGGTGCGCGAGGACGGCATTTCTTTTGCGATCCTCCGCGTGGCGTATCGCGGTTATACCGAAGGCCGTCTTGCGGAGGACGCGACGTTTCGCGAGAATCTTGCAGCCGCGCGGGATGCCGGCATCGAACTCGGCGCATACGTTTTCTCGCAGGCGCTGAACGAGCAGGAGGCAGAGGAGGAGGCGGCGTTTGCGCTTTCGATTTTGGACGGTGCGCCGCTGGAACTGCCGATCTATTTTGACTGGGAGCACGTAAGCGGCGATGAGCGCGCCGACCGGCTGACCGGCGAACAGGTTACGCGAAACGCGCTGGCGTTTTGCCGTGCGGTCGAAGACGCCGGCTATCGCGGCGGCGTCTACTTCAACTCCTCGGTCGGCTATTGGAAGCTGACGCTTCCCGTGCTTGCCGGATATGATTTTTGGCTGGCGCAGTATGAGCCGGCGCCGTATTTCTTTTATGATTTTCACATGTGGCAGTACAGCGATCATGCCGAGGTAGACGGCATTGAAACTGCCGTGGATCGCAATTTGCGTTTTAACGAAACGACCGATTCTCCGTAGAGAATCGGTCGTGCGTTTTATGGAGCAGGTTTGTAACTGTCTTTCAAGCTGACGGCGCGGTTGAAAACGAGATGCTCCGGCGTGGAGTCCTTGCTGTCCGTGCAGAAGTAGCCGGTCCGCATGAATTGGAATCGGTCCTGCGGCTTGGTATCGGCGAGGAACGGCTCGACCTTGCATCCCTGCAGCACTTGCAGCGAATCGGGGTTCAGACAGGTCATAAAGTCCTCCGCCGCATCGGGTGCGGGATCGGAGAAGAGATTGTCGTACAGACGGATTTCCGCATCCAGCGCGGTATTTGCATCGACCCAATGCAGCGTCGATTTGATCTTTCTACCGTCGGCGGGGTCGCCGCCGCGGGAGTTGGGATCGTATTCGCAAAGCACGGCGGTTACGCTGCCGTTTGCATCTTTTTCGCAGCCGGTGCATTTGACAACGTAGGCGCCTTTCAGACGCACTTCATTGCCGGGGTAAAGGCGGAAGAACTTGCCCTGTTTTTCTTCCATGAAGTCGCCGCGCTCGATCCACAGTTCACGAGAGAAGCTAACGCCGTGCGTTCCCTGCGCCGGGTCGAGCGGATTGTTTTCCACTTCAAACGTTTCTGATTGCCCTTCCGGATAGTTTGTCACAATCAGTTTGACGGGGTCCAGCACTGCCATCACGCGCTGCGCGTGCTCATTGAGGTCTTCACGCAGGCAATGTTCCAAGAAGGCGTATTCCACGGTGTTGGCATTTTTCGCCACGCCGATGCGGTCGCAGAAGTTGCGAAGTGACGCCGGCGTATAGCCGCGGCGGCGCAGACCGCAGATCGTCGGCATACGCGGATCGTCCCAGCCGGAAACGCTGCCGGTTTCCACGAGCTGACGCAGTTTGCGCTTGGACATAACGGTGTGGTCGATGCCGAGACGCGCAAATTCGATCTGACGCGGCTTGGAGGGCAGGTCGCAGTTTTCCACAACCCAGTTGTACAGCGGACGGTGATCCTCGAATTCGAGCGAACAGAGCGAATGCGTGATGCATTCCAGCGCGTCTTCAATCGGATGGGCGAAGTCGTACATCGGATAAATGCACCATTTATCGCCCGTGCGGTGATGGTGCATATGCTTGATGCGGTAGATTGCAGGATCGCGCATATTGAAGTTGCCGGAGGCAAGATCAATCTTGGCGCGAAGCGTCATGGCGCCGTCTTCAAACTCGCCGTTTTTCATACGCTCGAACAGCGCAAGCGATTCTTCGATGGGGCGATCCCGGTAGGGCGAAACGGCAGGGTGCGTCAGATCGCCGCGCATTTCGCGCATCTGATCGGGCGAAAGCTCGCAGACGTATGCCTTGCCGTCGCGGATGAGCTGCACCGCACATTCATACATTTTATCAAAGTATTCCGAAGCGTAGTAAAAACGGTCGTCCCACGAAAAGCCGAGCCAGCGGATATCTTCCTGAATGGCGTCGACGTATTCCACGTCCTCTTTGGTGGGGTTGGTATCGTCCATGCGCAGGTTGCAGATACCGCCGTACTTTTCCGCTGTGCCGAAGTCGATGCACAGCGCCTTGCAATGCCCGATATGCAGATAGCCGTTCGGCTCCGGTGGAAATCGGGTATGGACTTTTTGACCTTCGCAACGGCCGCCTTTGGCAAGATCCTCTTCCACAAAGGCGTGGATGAAGTTCTTGACTTCCGGCGTTTTCACTTCGTTTTCCATATTTCAAAATCCTTTCG
>JAFSXE010000024.1 GCA_017444195.1 Oscillospiraceae bacterium | reverse complement strand
GATGCTGTTGAGCACGCTGGCGCGGATCTTCAGTCGGTTGCGGATGATGCCGGGATCGTTCATCAGCCGCTCCTGCTGCACCGCATCGTACCTGGCGACCTTCGTAACGTCAAACCCGTCGTAAGCGCGGCGAAACGCCTCGCGCTTGTGCAGCACGCACGCCCAACTCAGTCCTGCCTGAAAGGACTCCAAAATCAGCATTTCATAGAGTTTTGCATCGTCGTGGCACGGTACGCCCCATTCGGTATCGTGATATTCCAGATAAACCGGATCGTTCTCCGGCGCCCAAAAGCAGCGTTTCGGCATTCCTATTTTCCCTTCGTCAAATCATAGCTGATCATCAAAAGTTCGCGGATGGTTTCATCATCGCATGAGCCGTTGAGCAAGACGCTGATCCAATGCGTTTTATTCATGTGATACGCCGGCAGTACGCCCGGCTTGCCGAGATAGGAGCCGCCCAGCAGCGGACCGCATTTGAAATCAACGACGAAGACGACGCCTTCCCCCGGCAGATGCAGTTTCGACCGCTGCACGTCCATGGCAACGGCAAACCATTTTCGGTTGCTTTGGTGACGCAGAATAAACGCGTTCGGATACGCCTGCCAGAGATATTCCGGCTCGGCGTTATAATCTTTTTGCACATAGGCAATCAGTTCGTCTTTTGTCATTCCGCCCACTCCTTTTTTGCTTTGTACTCAGTATATCACACGCGGAAAAGACTTGCAATTCTTCCAAAAATATAGTATAGTATGGGGAAATTATATGCCGCCGGGCGGCAGAAAGGGCGTGAAGCAATGAGCCGCGTGGAAATCCCCCAAGGATACCGCACACCGCTGAATGTCTATGAAATGCAGCGGGCCATCGAATTCATCAAGAGCAATTTTAAGACCAATCTGTGTAACGCGCTCAATTTGCGGCGCGTCTCCGCGCCGCTGTTCGTGGACGAAAACAGCGGACTTAATGACAACCTCAACGGCTACGAGCGTCCCGTGGCGTTCGATATTCCCGACGTCGGTGTGAATGCGCAGGTCGTCCATTCGCTGGCAAAGTGGAAGCGGCTCGCGCTGAAGCGCTACGACTTCAACGCCGGCAAAGGTTTGGTCACCGACATGAACGCCATCCGCCGCGACGAGGAAGTGGATAACGTCCACTCCATCTACGTCGATCAGTGGGACTGGGAAAAGGTCATCACGCGCGAGGATCGCACGGTCAATTACCTCAAACACACGGTGCGCGACATCGTCGGCGCGATCTGCGAAACGAACGACGCGCTCGGCGTGGCGTTTCCCTCGCTGCACACCGCCATCTGCCGCGACGTGTTTTTCGTAACGTCGCAGGAACTGGAGGACCAATACCCCGATCTGACGCCGAAGCAGCGCGAAGACACCGTCTGCAAAGAGCATAAGACCGTCTTTTTGATGCAGATCGGCAAGACGCTGCGCTCCGGCAACAAGCATGACGGACGTGCGCCGGACTACGACGATTGGGAACTCAACGGCGATATTCTCGTTTGGAACGACGTGCTCGGCCATGCGCTGGAACTGTCCTCGATGGGCATTCGCGTGGATGAAGCATCGCTGCGCAGCCAGCTTAAAGCCGCCGGCTGCGAGGATCGCGCCGAACTGCCGTTCCACAAAATGCTGCTCGGCGGCGAGCTGCCCTTGACAATGGGCGGCGGCATTGGGCAGAGCCGCATTTGTATGCATATGATCGGCACATGCCATATCGGCGAAGTGCAGGTTTCGCTTTGGGATGAAGAAACGCGAAAAACCTGCGCCGCAAACGGCGTGAGGCTGCTGTAAGGAGAGAGGAAAATGGACTTTTTAACGCTTCGGGAATTGATGAAAGACCCGTCGGCATACGCCGATAAGACCGTAACGCTCGGCGGCTGGGTTCGCAACCTGCGCGCTTCCAAGGCGTTCGGCTTCATCATGCTGGCAGACGGCACGTATTTTCTGCCGGTGCAGGTCGTTTATGACGACACGCTTCAAAACTTCGCTGCAATTTCCAAGGTTAACATCGGCGCGGCGCTGATCGTCAAGGGCAAAGTCGTGCTGACGCCGGAGGCGAAGCAGCCGTTTGAGATCCGCGCCGAATCGGTCGAGGTCGAGGGCGCTTCCACGCCGGACTTCCCCGTGCAGCCGAAAAAGCACACAATGGAGTTCCTGCGCACCATTCCGCACCTGCGGCAGCGCACCAACACGTTCCAGGCGGTCTTCCGCGTCCGCAGTCTGATTGCGTTCGCCATTCACAAGTTCTTCCAGGAAAACGGTTTCGTCTACGTCCATACGCCGATCATCACCGGCTCGGACTGTGAGGGCGCCGGCGAGATGTTCCAGGTTACGACGCTCGATCTGAACAACCTGCCGCGCAACGAGGACGGCAGCGTGGATTACAGCAAGGACTTCTTCGGCAAGCAGACCAACCTGACCGTTTCCGGTCAGCTCAACGTGGAAACCTACGCCATGGCGTTCCGCAACGTCTATACCTTCGGTCCGACGTTCCGCGCCGAAAACTCCAACACGACG
>JAFSXE010000023.1 GCA_017444195.1 Oscillospiraceae bacterium | reverse complement strand
GAATCACGGAATAAAGAATACAAATCGGAAACAGACGGTAAATTTTTACCGTCTGTTTTTGGGCGCACTCTCATAGGGAGGGAGTAGGTTTTGAACCGCTCTTTTCCGCCCGTACTGCATTAAAAAATGAGGCAATCCGACAGGATTACCTCATTTTTGTGCTTTGTCCGGACGAAAAATTGCTGGTTCAAAACTGCTTCGCACCACAAAGCCGAAGATTTTTGTGCGAGGCAAGGCAGAGAAGCAGGCAAACCTGACGGCATGCCTGCTTTGATAACGATGCCTACGCGCAAAAAGATTGGCTTTGCGGCTGCTTCATCCCTATGCGAGGGCGCCCATATTTTTTACTTCACATTTTTAACGGTTTATGATATGATAAACTGAATTGTTATATTAAGGAGCGTGAACGACGATGACCGACCGAATTGCCGCGGTTGCGGCGCGCCTGCCGCAGGTCGAGCAGCGCACGGAAGAATCGCTCAAAAATCATACGTCTTTCCGCATCGGCGGAAATGCCGAACTGATGCTGTTTCCAAAATCGGAGATGGAACTTGCCGCGGCGATCGCCGCGGCAAGAGAAGAGAACGTGCCGTTTCGCATTCTCGGCGGCGGCACGAATGTGCTTGCGCCCGATGAGGATCTGCGCGGTGTTGTCATCTGTCTGAAAGACTGCCTGTGCGGTCTGCGCCTGCTGGATGAAACGCGGATAGAAGCCTATGCCGGCGAAACAATGGCGCGGCTTGCGGTGTTTGCGCGTAACCGCGGACTTGCCGGCTTGGAGTTTGCGCACGGTATTCCCGGAACGGTGGGCGGCGGTATCTTCATGAACGCCGGCGCCTATGGCGGCGAGCTGTGCCAAGTGGCGGAGACGGTTACGGTGCTGGATCAAAACGGCGCAATTTGCACCGTTCCGTGCAACGGTCATACGTTTGGCTACCGTACCAGCATTTTTCAAAATGGGGAAATTATCGTTCGCGCGGTCTTTCGGCTGCAAAAGGGAGACCCGGCGGCGATTCGCGCGAAGATGGAAGAATTGATGCAAAAACGAAAAGCGTCGCAGCCGTTGGAACTGCCGTCGGCAGGCAGCGCGTTTAAGCGGCCGCAAAACGGCTATGCCGCTGCGATGATCGACGAAGCGGGGCTGAAAGGCTTTCGGATCGGCGGCGCGGCGGTTTCGGAAAAACACGCCGGCTTTATCGTCAATCTCGGCGGCGCCACGGCAAAGGATGTAAAGGCGGTGCTCGGGCACGTTTCCGACGCGGTTTTGGCGCGTACCGGCATACGCTTGGAACCGGAAGTCCGGATTTGGGAGGCATAAGATGGAACCGTTATCAAGAATGCAGCTTGTGATTATTTCCGGTTATTCCGGCGCGGGCAAGAGCCAGGCGGCGTCCGTATTGGAAGACGATGGCTATTACTGTGTGGATAACCTTCCGGCGGAACTCATTCCGCAGTTTGTGCTGCATTGCCAGGCGGCACAGATGACACGCTATGAAAAAGTTGCGCTCGTTACCGACATTCGCGGCGGACTGACGTTTGACGGACTGTTTGCCGCATTGGCGCAGCTCGACGAACTGGGGCAGCCGTACCGCATTTTGTTTATGGAAGCTTCGCCGGACGTGATCGTGCAGCGGTACAAAGAAAACCGCCGCAAACATCCGCTGATCCAAGGGGAAGGACTGATCGAAGCGGTGCAGCGCGAGCGCGAACTGCTTCAGCCGATCCGAAACCGCGCTACAACGGTGATTGATACGACCAATCTTTCCATTTCCAAACTGCGCGGCTTTGTGCTGGAAGCGGTGTCCGGCGATCAGAAGGACCTTGCTATGGCAGTAACGGTCGTGTCGTTCGGCTTCAAACACGGTTTGCCGCTCGACGCCGATCTTGTCTTTGACGTCCGCTTTTTGCCCAATCCCTATTACGTGCCGGAACTTCGCCATCAAACGGGTATCGACGCGCCTGTCCGCGACTATATCTACGGCTATCAGCAGACGCGCGACTACGTGGAGAAGGTCAAGGCGCTGCTGGACTTTTCCATGCCATATTACGCGCATGAGGGGAAGACGGAACTTGTGATCGCATTCGGCTGCACGGGCGGACATCATCGCTCCGTTGCGCTGGCGTGCGATATTGCAGACCATAGCGCCAAACGCGGCTATCAGACAACGCTGAGCCACCGCGATCTCGGCAGACGGTGAGGTAGATTTATGAAAGAATCCATCAAAGTTGCCGCCATCGGCGGCGGACACGGTCTGAGCACGATGCTGCGCGGACTGAAAAACCATGTGGACGATATTACGGCGATTGTTACCGTCGCCGATGACGGCGGTGGTTCGGGCGTTTTGCGGGAGGAACTGGGTATCCTGCCGCCCGGCGATATCCGAAGCTGCATTCTTGCGCTCGCCAACACAGAGCCGACCATGCAGGAACTGTTGGACTACCGCTTCAAAGAAGGTTCCCTGACGGGGCAGAGTTTCGGCAATCTGTTTCTTGCGGCGATGAACGGCATTTCACCGTCGTTTGACGCCGCCGTGCGCAGAATGGGCGACGTGCTTGCTATCACCGGCAAGGTGCTGCCCGTGACAACGTCCGACGTACACTTGGAGGCGGAGTTTGAAAACGGTGCGCGTACGCTTGGTGAGAGCAAAATTTTCCGCGCGAAAAAGTTGCAAAATGCGCGGATCAAAAAGATGCGGCTCGTGCCGGAAAATCCGCCTGCACTGCCGGAAAGTCTGGAAGCGATTGCCGCTGCCGATCTGATCATCATCGGTCCGGGCAGCCTTTATACCAGTATTATTCCGAACTTCCTTGTGGACGGCGTGGGCGAGGCGGTTGCGAAGTCCAAGGCAGTAAAGATTTACGTGATGAACATCATGACGCAGGACGGTGAAACGGACGACTGCACCGGCTTTGATCACGTGCAGGCCATTTTGCAGCACGCGCCCGGGACGATTGACGTCTGCGTTGCCAATAATGAGCCGATTGTCGGCAGCGTGCTGGTGCCGTATGAAGAAGAGGGCGTGCGCCCCATTGTCTTAGAGCGTGAAAAGATTGAAGCGCTCGGCATCCGCGTGGACGAGTATCCGCTCGTCGCCGCCTATCGCTATATTCGCCATAATCCCGACCGCCTTGCGGACGCGATTTTGCGTTCGTACCATCTTACCATCGGCAGGTGATCGTATGTCTTTCTCCGCCAACGTCAAAACGGAATTATGCAAAGCAAACGTTTCGCGCCGCTGCTGCGCCGTTGCAGAATGCTACGGCGTGCTGCTGACGTGCAATCGCTTTGCGCCGTCCGGCATCCGTATCGTTACCGAGCATGCGGACTTTGCCGAGCGTCTGCCGCGGCTGTTTCGCCGCGCGTTCGACGTTTCCTTTGACAGCGGCGCGGAGCCGACAACAAGCGGAAAATACATCTTCGAGATCAGCGATCCGCAGAAAATTGCAATTATCTACGATGCGTTCGGCTTGGACGCTTACGGCAACGTGATGCTCCATCTCAATCGGAGCGTTGTGGAAAACGAGTGCTGCCAGGTTGCCTTTTTGCGCGGCGCGTTTCTCTGCGGCGGCAGCGTGACCGATCCCGAAAAACGCTACCATTTGGAACTGACTACCACGCACACCAAAATTGCCGCGGAGCTTTACAGTTTCCTGTTGGATATGGATTTTTCGCCGAAGGAGACGAGCAGGGCCGGCGAAAGCGTGCTCTATTTCAAGCACAGCGATCAGATCGAGGACTTTTTGACGACGATCGGCGCACCTGTTTGCGCGATGGGCGTTATGGAAGCAAAAGTGGAAAAAACGCTTCGCAACAACATGAATCGCCGATGCAACTGCGACGATGCGAACACAACCAAGACGGTGAATGCAGCTTATGAGCAGCGATTGGCTATTCGCAAATTGAAAGAAAACGGCGTATTTGAAACGCTGTCGCCGAAGCTGCAGGAAATCGCCATCCTGCGCGAGGAAGAGCCCGAAGCGCCGCTTTCGGAACTTGCCAAACGGTTGGGACTGACGAAGTCCGCCGCGCAGCATCGGCTGAAAAAAATCTTGGAAGTTGCGCAATAACACGAAAAGGAGGACGTGCCCATGGGTTTCGTACATCTTCACGTTCATACGGAATACAGCCTGCTGGACGGTTTTTGCCGCATCCGCGATATGATGGCGCGCGTCCGTGAAATCGGGCAGGATGCCATTGCCATTACCGACCACGGCGTGATGTACGGCGCGATCGACTTCTATGAGGCGGCAAAGGCTGCCGGCATCAAGCCGATTATCGGCTGCGAGGTCTACCTTGCGCCGCGTTCGCGGCACGATAAAACGCACGGCGTGGATAACGATGCGCGGCACCTTGTGCTGCTCTGCAAAGACGAGGTCGGCTACCGCAATCTGACCTATCTCGTTTCGCAGGCGTTTATCGACGGCTTTTACATTAAGCCGCGCATCGACCGCGAACTGCTGCGCGAACACAGCGAAGGACTGATCGGACTTTCCGCCTGCCTTGCGGGCGAAATCCCGCAGGCGTTAATGAAAAACGACTACGACGCGGCGAAAAAACTTGCGCTCGACTATCTCGATATTTTCGGCGTGGACAACTTCTTTTTGGAGTTGCAGGATCACGGCATCGAGGAGCAGCAGATGGTCAATCCCTTGCTGCTTCGACTGTCTCGTGAAACCGGCATCGGACTGGTTATCACGAACGACGCGCACTATCTGCGGCGCGAGGACGCCGCTGCGCAGGATGTGCTGCTCTGCATCCAAACGGGCAAAACGCTTGAGGATCCCGACCGCATGAAATTTACCGGCGAGGATTTCTACCTCAAATCCGAAGCGGAACTGCGCGAGCGATTCCCGGAACTGGACGAGGCGTTTGAAAATACCGTTCGCATTGCCGAGCGATGCAACGTGGAGTTCTCCTTTGGCAAGTATCATCTGCCCGAATTTCCGCTGCCGGATGGTTACGATTCGCTGACCTATCTGAAAAAACTCTGCAACGAGGGCTTTGCGGAGCGCTACGGTGACCGCCATCCCGAATACCGCAAACAGTTGGATTATGAGATCGATATGATTCAAAAAATGGGCTTTACGGACTATTTTTTGATCGTATCGGACTTCGTTCGCTATGCGAAGGACGCGGGCATTCCCGTCGGACCGGGGCGCGGCAGCGCCGCCGGCTCCATGGTGTCCTATACGCTGCATATTACCGAGATCGATCCGATGCAGTATTCGCTCTATTTTGAGCGATTTCTCAATCCGGAGCGCATTTCTATGCCCGATATCGATATGGACTTCGGCGACGAACGGCGCGATGAGGTCGTGGATTATGTCCGCAGAAAATACGGCGACGACCGCGTGGCGCAGATCGTAACGTTCGGCACGCTTGCCGCGCGCGGCGCAATCCGTGACGTAGGGCGCGTGATGGGCTTTTCCTTTGCGGAGACGGATGTGGTTGCCAAACTCGTGCCGCAGACCGTTCATATCACGCTCGATCAGGCGCTGGAGGTATCGCCGAAGCTGAAAGAACTTTACGACGGCGACGACCGCGTGCGCGAGCTGATCGATACGGCGCGAGCCGTGGAAGGCATGCCGCGCAACACTTCGACGCACGCCGCCGGCGTGGTGATCACGAAGCGTCCGGTCTGCGACTACGTGCCGCTGGCGACGAACGACGATACGATCGTCACGCAGTATACGATGACGACGCT
>JAFSXE010000022.1 GCA_017444195.1 Oscillospiraceae bacterium | reverse complement strand
GTTGCCGAACCACCTTCCCCCTGAGAGGGGGAAGGCATGCGAGGGAGCGGGCGGCAGATTGCCGCCCCTACGGGGAGGTCATTTCGGTGCGCTCGTAAAAATGCCTCCCCTGTGTAAGGGGAGGTGCTGAGCGAAGCGAAGCGGAAGGGTTGTACGGTCGGACGAGGTACAATGCTTCACGGTGGCGTACAATCCCTCAGTCACCTTCGGTGACAGCTTCCCCCCGTAGGGGGAAGCCAATGCCGCACCACTCTTTTGTCCTGCCCGACACACAAAAAAGCAGTTCCCAACAGAGTCGGGAACTGCTTTTTCTTATCCCTTCGTATACGCCTTTGCCAGCGGCACGAACGCGCCCGAATCGGACAGGCGGAAAATCTTGATTTCCGCCGCGTCGGCGTGCTGCTTCACAAAGTCCGAAAGCGACGCGCCGCCGTCCGTCTTTTCGCACGCAAGCGCGATCATCCTGCCGTTTTGGTCATACGCCGCCAGAACATGCTGACCGAACCCCGGCAGATCCGACGGCTCGTCCGGCACAAACTCGACCGTAACCGTGTAGTCGCCGTCTGCGTAGGCGTCGATCATGAAATACGCCGCCGCGCCCTGATTGAGATGGACGGTTGCAACGATCGCATGCTCCGGCTCATCCGTTTCCGCCGTCACCGGCGCGGTGAAGGACTCTTGATACCACGCCAAGTGATAATACGTCAAAAGTCCGTTCGGACCGTCCACCGTGATCACGTAATCGCCGTCCTGCTGCGCGGTGAGCGAATAGAAACTTCTGCGCTCGCCGTCCCGCATCGTGAAGGTGTGCGTGCCGAGCATCAGCCGTTCGCCTTCGAACATCGGCGCGGTAACGCTCTGCCAATCGGTGTAGATCTTCTCGTCGCCGATCTCGATCGCCGCGCGGTAGCGCACCGCGTCCATCGGCATCAGGTCGACCGCAAAGTCAGCCGACGCTTTCTCCGTGCGCCACCGGGAAAACACGTTGGAGGTAAGCTCGGCGATCATCGTTGCGCTTTCCAGCTCCAGCGACAGCGTGAACGTGCTGCCGAGCGGCACATGCGTGGAAACCGCCGCCTGATAGGTATATTGCCCGTCCTTCGTCAGCACCGGCAGGTCAATGCTCGGCTCGACCACGGTCGGCTCCACGGCGGCGACAACGAGCGAATATTCCGCCGACTGATTTGCTCTTAGGCGCAGCGTGTATAGCTGCCCCTCCTCCAAGAAAAGGCTTTCGGCAATACTGCCGCGCTTTGCGGCAAACGTTTCTGTCTCCGCGCCCGTAAGTGCAACCGTGCAGTCGCCGCCGGACACGCGCAGCTGATACCAGCCGCTCTCCGTCGGAGAAAACTCGATCTCATCCACCGTCGGCACGCCCTCGCCGACGCGATAGAGCTGCACCGTCCGCACGGTGCCGATATCGTAAGGATCCGGCCACACCATCGGTATCAGCAGCGGCAGCGTCTCGCCGTAGTGCAGCGCACCCGCGATCTCAAGCACCGCGCGATAGTAATATTGCGTATTGGTATACAGCTCCGCATCCGTCAGTCTGCGCTCGCCGCGCACATCCACGCCGTCGCACACGACCGCCGTATCGTCGAGCCAATAGCAGATCGGATCATCCGTAAAGCTATCGTCCGTATCCAGCTCAATGCCGAGTCGAACGTCCTGATCGGTGTTAAGCACCGCGCTGACGGCAAAGGTCGCGCCGCTGACGTCGATCAGCGTCGCTTCCTCGGTCGTAACCTGCGCCACCGACGGTATGATGTCGATCGTACCGACCTTCGTTTTTGCGATTTCGGTCTGCCCTGCCAGGTTTACAAATTCCGCCTCGGCATAGAGTGTATAACTGCCTGCCGGCAGCGGCTCCCCGTCCGCAAGAAGCGACGTGCTTACGATATCCTCGGTGATCTGCAAGCGTTTGACCATCTTGCTCTCGCCGGACTGCAAAACGTAGCGTTCGCCCGTCGTATCGTGTACGGCGCACAGTCGCCACGCATAGGCGATCTCGCCCTCGACCGTGGAATAGTTATGGAAGTTCACGACGGTCTGCTCGCCGTCGGCATACGCCGCCGCACCCTCCGGCCGCGCCGTCAGGTTTTCCGTCGTCAGCCGCTCCGGCGTAGGATCGTTCTTGAATGTTGCCGTTTTGCTCCGCGGCTTGATATAGCGATACTCCTGCACGTAGGCGTCACTGCGGTATTCGGTATAGCGCCCGCTTCCGTCCGTCGGCTTTACCAAAAGGCGGAAAATCACGTAATCGAATCCGGCGTCCCGTTCAAGCATCATCGTTTCGGGGAACGTCGCGCCCGAATAGACCAACTCCCACGGATACGTCAGCCACGGTTCGTCTTCCTCCATACCGATGATGCCATTCGCCATAAACAGATCGTAACGTGCGCCGTTTACGGTGTCCTGCGGCAGCGCAAACGTCGCAAATGATCCGAACGTGCCGTCCTCCTGCTCGCCGATCTCGCCGAGCGTCACGTCCAGCTTCTGTTCGCCCTCGCTCTCGACGACGGTAAACGTCCGTGAAATCGTGTTATTGCCGTAATATGCCTCGGCAAACTGCCGTTTCGGATTGACCGTCAGCACAACGCGGTATTCTCCGGCGGAGAAAAACTGTGATCCGAACGAGATAATGCCGCCGATTTGCGAATAGCCGGACTCATAGACCATCGAGCCATCCTCGCCATTTTCGCCCCAGATCACCTCGCCGTCAATACTGCCGATATACTGACCGTTCTGATAAAAATCAAGCTGATAGTCGCAGCTCGTCTGCGCTTTCTCGGAAGCATTGGCAATCAGCACTTGGAACGAAACGCTGTCATCCTCGGAAAACACGCTGCGCTCCCAAAGTTCCTCCATTTCGGCGCTGTAATACGTCGGCTCGCCGTCGGAATCCATCAGGATCTTCAGCGCAGCCGCGTCCGGCTCGGTGAAGCAGTTTTTCGTGCCGCCGCTTTCCGCCGCGATCGCATCATCGTACGGACGCAGCGCGATCACGCGTTCGACAAGCTGCGCCGTGCCCTCCTCCTCGGAAAGCTGCACCGCCCAGGAGTCCTCGCCGTCCCACGTGCAAAGCTGCAATTTGCAGATCCGCATCCGGTTCGGCGCGGCGCGGCGGTTGCCGCCGGATGCATAGTTGTCGTCCGAATCGGCATAGATCAAATGCGTAAACGCGCCGTCTTTCTCGCGGATATAGCCCCACAGCGTCAAGCCGTGTCCGCCGGTACGCTCGCCGCGGTCGGTGTGGAAGCCGGTATACAGCGCCGCGCCGTAGCCGCTTTGAAGTTTTTCCGCAACGAGCGCCATATTGTCGCGCCGATTTTCCAGTTTGATCTCCTCTGCCTGCGCCTCAAAGGCGTAGTCGGGCAAAAAGCCGGTGAACGTGCCGTATGTTCCCTCGTCCTCGTGACCCCAGCCGTCTGTGGTCTGCATTCTGTTCCAGCCGTTAAAGAACCATTTGAGCGCCATATCGGCCCTGCCGGGCATATCGTCAAACCGCGCGATAAACTCTTCCAGCAGATAATCTTCATTCGTAAAGCCGGCCTTTTTGCCCCAGCCGGTGTAGTGCAGGATATTCGAAGCCGAAGCCGCCCAGCACAGTTCGGCGTCGGTATCCGGCTGACCGTTCCGATTGACGAAATCCGTCGTCTTCTCCGCGTCGATAAAATCGTGGTGCTCCATAACGGCGCTTGTCCCGCTTTGATAGGCGCTTGTAATTTCCTGCTGCACCGCGCCGAGATCGTTTGCGCTCAAACCGGTAACGAACGCCTCCGCATTGCTGCCGACGTCAAACCGCACGCAATAATAACCGCCGCCCGTCTGCCAAGCATCGGCGGCGGATACGCCAAGCAGGCAGCAAAAGACCACGGTAAGCACGACCGTGATCTTCTTCAGCGCCTGCCGTATCATCATATCTGTCTCCTCTTTCTAATCCTGCTTCACGCGCCAGGAAAGCGTAAAGCCGTTCGTGCCGACGGTGTTGTTCTCCACCGCCACGGTGTATTCCGCCGCAAGTTTGCCGTGCGGAAGATCGACTTCCAGTTTGCGCGTCGTCACCGTGACGAGCAGCGCGCCGAAGCCGACGCTGTAAAGCGAATCATGCTGCTTGCCCACGCGAAAAACCATCGTGTTTTTCAGTTTCTCGCCGTCGCGCACCAGCTCCACGCGGTCGCCGTAGATGAAAAACGTCGTCTCGACGCCCTCCAGATCCGTCACCGCGGATTCCATATACGAAAGTTCCACGTGATCGGCAAACTGCCGCAGCGTACCCTCGGTCTGCAAGTCCATGACCTCCGGCTCCTCGCCGTAGGCGCGCTGCTCCGTCCGAATGCGGAGCAAAACCGTTCTCTCCGTCATGCTTCCTGCGCCAGCTCCAACAGGCGGTCGAGCAGTTCGCCGTAGGGAATGCCGCTCGCCTCAAACAGTTTCGGATACATCGAGATCGACGTAAAGCCGGGAAGCGTGTTGATCTCGTTGAAGACGACTTCCTCTCCGTCGAACGTGACGAAGAAATCCACACGCGAAAGACCGCGGCAGCCGAGCGCCTCATAGACGCGGATCGCCGTTTCGCGCACCTTCTCGGACGCATCCTCGCTGATCCGCGCCGGAATATAGAGTTTCGCCGTATCGGTCAGATACTTCGTTTCATAGTCGTAGAACGTCGCGCCGGGGTCGATCTCGCCGCAGACGGACGCCACGGGCGTTTCGTTGCCCAGCACGGCAACCTCAACTTCCCTGCCGCGAATGTACTTTTCCACCAGCACCTTGGCGTCGTAGGCAAGCGCCGCCGCGATCGCCTCGCGCAGTTCGCCGCGGTTTTCCGCGCGGCTCACGCCGACGGACGAGCCGGTGCCGCAGGGCTTGACGAACAGCGGATAGCCGAGTTTCTGCTCGGCTTTTTCGCAGACGGCGTCCGCGTCGCGCTCGAATGCGCTGCGATGCACCAGTTCCCACGGCGCCTGACGGATACCGGCAAGCTGCGCCACGAGTTTCGTCAGACTCTTATCCATACAGACGGCGCTGGAAGCAACGTGCGGACCGACGTAGGGCAGACCGGCGATCTGCAAAAGTCCCTGGATCGAGCCGTCCTCGCCGTTTTCGCCGTGCAGCACGGGAAACACCACGTCGATATGCACGCGAACGTCGCAGTCCTCCTCAAAGACCAAAAGCCCCTGACCGCGGCGCGGCGAGATTGCCGCCTTGCGGTTTTTCGGGCAGGTCTCCCAACTGCCGTCGGGCAGCATGCCGTAATCGTCGCCGCCGAACAAGTACCAGTCGCCGTTTTTCGTAATGCCCACGGGAAACAGGTTGTATTTGTCCTTGTCGAGATGATTCAGCACCGACTCCGCCGAGCGAAGCGACACCTCATGCTCCGGCGAAACGCCGCCGAACAGCACGCAAATACTGAGTTTGTTCAAAGTCCATTCCTCATTTCGGTTAGACTGCTTTATTCTATGCAGGGCAGCTGCGCCGCGCCCTCGGCGCGGTAGACCGCCGCGTTGTCCTCAATGTTCGCTTTCACCTTTTCAGCGTCCTCGCCCTCGTAGGTCTTCACGACCTTCGCCGGCACGCCGACCACGAGCGAATACGGCGCAATTTCCTTGCGCTCGGTCACGAGCGCACACGCGCCGACCACGCTGAATGAACCGATGTTCGCGCCGTTTAAGACCGTCGCGCCCATGCCGATCAGGCAGTCGTCGGCAATCGTGCAGCCGTGGATGATCGCGCCGTGTCCGACCGTCACGTTTTTGCCGACGGAAACGGGATAGCCCTCACTGCCGTGGATCACGCAGTTATCCTGCACGTTGCAGCCGTCGCCGAGCACGATGGGCGCAGTATCGCCGCGCACCGCCGCGCCGTACCAGATCGAAACGTCCGCGCCCACGGTCACGTCGCCAATCAATACGGCGTTCTCCGCGATCCGCGCAGACGGATGGATTTTCGGCATTTTTCCGTTAAAGGGTTTGCAAATCATCGTCCCCACCTCTTATTCACGTCAGTATAGCATATCCGCCTATAAAAAGCAAGCCGCACCGCGCCCCGGCGCGATGCGGCTTGAGTATGCTCTTACAACAGCGACTTCACGCAAGCCGCCACGTCCTTCATGTCCTCCGTCGGCTCGAAGCGGCGTACCACGTTGCCCTCGCGGTCCACAACGAACTTCGTGAAGTTCCACTTGATGTCGGCGTTGTTCTTGTAGTCGGGATCGACCTTGGCGGCGACCGTCTTCATCGTCAGCGCCATCACGCCCTTGCCGAAGCCCTTGAACCCCTGCTGCGACTTCAAAAACGTGTACAGCGGCAGTTCGTTTTCGCCGTTGACGTCGGATTTCTTCATCTGGGGGAACGTCGTGTTGTACTTGAGCGAGCAAAACTGGTGGATCTCCTCGTCCGTGCCGGGCGCCTGTCCGAAGAACTGGTTGCAGGGCACGTCCAGCACCTCAAAGCCCTGATCGTGACATTCGCGGTAGAGCTTCTCGATCGGCTCATACTGCGGCGTGAAGCCGCAGCCCGTCGCGGTGTTGACCACCAGCACCACCTTGCCGCGGAAATCCGCCATGGACTTTTCGCCGCCGTCGGGCGTGGGAACGGAATAATCGTAAAACGTTGCCATAAGTCTTTCCTCCTGTCGTTTCACCTGTTAGCACTTTCCTGCGTCTATTATAACAGAAAAAAGCAAAAAGTGGGGAATTTTTTGCCGATTGTCAACCGCACCGAAATCACCGCCCCGTAGGGGCGGCATCGTCGTCGCCCGAAGGCTCCCTTGTGTAAAGGGAGCTGTCAGCCGCAGGCTGACTGAGGGATTGTAATCCTCCGTCAAGCATTGCACCTCGTCCAACCGTACAACCCCTCCGGCTCGCGTTGCTCGCCACCTCCCCTTACACAGGGGAGGCATTTTAGTTCACCCCGACCTTGCGCCGCACCCTCGTCCATCACCGTAGGGGACGATGCCCACATCGTCCCGTTTCAAATCGTGCGCGGAGCGCACACAACCACTATTCACTATTCACTATTCATTCTTATCTATTATCTAATGCGAAAAGCCCACAAGCTATAAACTGTGGGCTTTTCGCGTCTTTCATCCCTGTGCCGGCGCAATCGGATCGCCCACCGGCTCGCCGATCGGCTCCGCGACCGTCGCTTCCGACACTTCCTGCCAAGCCTCCATAACCGGCTCGATCAGCCCAAACGTCGCGTTGCCGTTAAGATCGGCGGAAACGTTGACGATCGCATACTCGTAGTCGATTGCCTCCAAGTTCGGCGTGACCTTGCAGAAAACGCGGTAGTTCTTCCCTGCCACGACCTGCTCCGAAACGAGCGCAATCGGCGTAAGCGCCGCTGCGATATAGTTCTCGGTCGCCTTCTCAAACGCCGCAAGCGCCTCGCCTTCCAAGACCGGCGACGGCTCATACCAGCCGCCCGGCAGCGCCTCGTCGGAAAGATACGTCCATGCGCCCGAATCGACGACCTTATCGAGCGTCACGTTCCCCTCCAGGTCCTCATACAGATAGACCAGCGCGTACTTTTCAATCGCGTGCGGTTCCGGCACAATCGGCTTCACGCGGCACAGCAGCAGGTGATTGGTGCCGCTGACGATCTGACTTGCCACGTACGCCACCGGCGTATACTGTGCGCCGACGAGTTCCGCCGTCGCCTTCTCCAAAAGCGCCTTCTGCTCGTCCGTCACCACAGGCGACGCGGCAAGCATCCAACTGCCGACCGGGCATCTTGTCGGCTCGTCGTCCGTCGGCGCCTCATCGATCATGCACGACGTTTCCTCCGGCGTCTCTTCCGGCGGAAACAGTTCCGGCTCGTTCTTCGTTGCGCCGCACGCCGTGAGCATCAGCGCGGCAAGCAGCAAAGCCAAAAGTTTTTTCATACTATCGCCTCCTATATAGATAGACCGACTTTTTTCGCTTTCGTTGCACATTCCTATACCATGTCCGCAGGACATGGTATATAGCCATCTTTTGCGGTTGCCGCATAGGCGGCGAGCAAAACGGCGATCAAGTATCATGATTGCGTAGCAATTATTATACCATCTTCCACACGGATTGACAAGCGGCGCGATCGGCGGTACAATAAAGAAAAAAGCGGCTTTGCCGCGGAAAAGAGGCAAAAAAATGAAACTGATCGATCCTGCCGCCGTACTGCACTCGGTCAAGGAAACGCCCACCGCCGTACTTCGCTCGATGGTGGACGCGGCAGTCGAACGCGAAAAGAAACTCGCCAAAAAGCGGATGCGCCGCAAACTCGGCAGACTTGCGCTGCACGGCGCAGTCGGCGTTGCGGCGTTCGGCGTCGGCTTCGTCCTCGGCGCACACAGCAAAATCGCCATCGTGGACGCGGTGCGCAAGGGCGTGAAGACAACGGTGGAAAACCTGAAGGCAAAAAAGGCGGAAGCCGAAGAGGAAACCGAAGAAGCATAAAAAAGGAACACCCGATCGGGTG
>JAFSXE010000021.1 GCA_017444195.1 Oscillospiraceae bacterium | reverse complement strand
TGAGGTCATCCTGTCGGATGACCTCATTTTTTAATGCAGTACGGGCGGAAAAGGGCGGTTCAAAACCTACATACTCCCTAATCTGCGCCGCCCTTACGGTGCTTTTCCTTTTCAATTAACCCTTGACCGAACCGATCATAACGCCCTTTTCGAAGTATTTCTGGACGAACGGATACAGAACCATGATCGGCAGCGTGGACACAACGATCAGCGCGTACTGCATCGCCTCACCGGCGCTCTTTGCCGTTTCCGCTGCGGCGGACGAACCGCCGGACGAAGCCGACATATCCGTGCCTGCCGTCGTATAGAGGATCGTGCGCAGGATCAGCTGCAGCGGATGATACGCTTCATTGCGCAGGTAAACCATTGCGGCGAAGTAGCCGTTCCAGTGACCGACCGCATAATACAGCATCAAGACGGAGAAGACGGCTTTACTCAGCGGAAGGACGATCTGCAGCAGATAGCGGATATCGGAGCAGCCGTCGAGCATGGCGGCCTCCTGCAGTTCGCCGGGAATGGAGTTGCGGAAGAACGTCCGCATGATGATCATGTTATGGACGGTCATTGCGCCGGGAATGATCATGACCCACGGGTTGTTATACAGACCGAGCGAACGGTTCAGCAGGAATGTCGGGATCAGACCGCCGCTGAAGAACATCGTGATCATGAACAGCGTCATGCAGAAGCTGCGTCCCTGGAAATTCTTGCGCGACAGCGGATACGCCGCCAGCGTCGTCATAAAGAGCTGCCAAATCGTGCCGACTACGGTATAGAACAGCGTGTTGGCGTAGCCCGTCCACACCGGCTTATAGTGCAGAACGAAATCATAGCCGACCGTGGTAAACTCCACCGGCCAGAGGATCACTCTGCCGCTCGTTACGGCGTCGCCGGAAGAGAACGACGAAGACACAACGAAAACAATCGGGTAGAGAATGATGATGCAGAGCAGGATGATGATGGTGTACACAATGGTGTACATGACTTTATCTTCGGCGGGCATTTTGATCTTGCGCTTTTTTGCCATAGCTTGCGTTGCCATTGTCGTACACCTCCTTAGAACAGGCTGATATCGCCTTCACTGGCCTTCTTGGAAATCCAGTTGACCGTGAGCAGCAGAATCATGTTACAAACCGAGTCGAACAGCGAGATTGCGGTGCCGTAAGAGAAGTCCGACTTCTGCAGACCTTGTTTATAAACGTAGGTCGAAACGATTTCGGACGTTTCCGCGTTCATCGTGTTCTGCATCAGAAGCGCCTTCTCATAGCCGACGGTCATGATGTGACCGCAGCGGAGGATCAGCATGATGCCGAGTGTGCCGGTAATGCAGGGCAAGTCGATGTTGAGAACGCGCTTCCAACGGCTTGCACCGTCGATCGTTGCCGCCTCGTGCAGCTCGTTGCTGACCGAGGACAGCGACGCGAGATAGATAATGGTGTTCCAGCCGATGTTCTGCCAAACGTTCGACCAGACGTACAGATGGCGGAACGCTGCCGCGCTGCCCCATACGTCATAGCGGTTGGAAATCGGAATATCAAGAATCTTGCAAATCGCGCCGTAGATGCCGTTGATCGGCGAAAACGCCTTCTGCAGGATGGCGACCATGATAACGAGCGAAATGAAGTGCGGCAGATACGAGATCGTCTGCACGGTGCGCTTGAACTTCTCCCGCGTGATCGTGTTGATGATGAGGGCAAGCAGGATCGGCAGCGGGAACATCGCCAGCGAATACAGCGAAATCGCCAACGTATTGCCTAAGTACTGCCAGAACTTCGGGTTCGTCATAAAGCGGCGGAAATGCTTGATGCCCACCCACGGCGAGCCGAGAATGCCGAGCTTGACCTTATAATCGCGGAATGCGATCTGCACGCCGTACATCGGAACATACTTCCAAATGATCAGCCACGCCATCGGCAGCAAAATCAGCAGATAAAGCTGCCAGTCACGCAAAAAATGCTTTTTGAACGTGCCCAGGCGCGGACCGACGGCGGTCTTTTTCTTTTGGACGGTTGCGGTGTTGTTCATCGGGGTTCGTCATCCTCTCTGTGCGTGTCTTTGATCCAATGCTTCGGGGCAGTACAAAGACCCAATGTGCATCTAATCCGACAATTTGATGATTCTATTTTATTCATTTCCGTCTGAAAATGCAACAGGTGATTTTCCATTTTGTCAATTTGAAAAAGGTTATCTGCGTTTTGCATAAATTTTCATTTTGTTTTTTGTTTAATTTCAACAACGACCGTTTTTGACATACTTTGCTGCGCATCGTTCGACAATTCGCGTTTTTTCGTGAAAAAAAGCATCAAAAAAGATTGTAATTCCGTCCTTGTTATGATAAAATGCTTTTTTGTAATGGATACCATATAAAAGAGGGGACCTTTCATGGCACAGGAGAAAATCAGAAACATCGCCATCATCGCGCACGTTGACCACGGCAAAACGACGCTCGTGGACGAGATGCTGAAGCAGGGCGGCGCATACCGCCAAAACCAGGCGGTCGTGGATCGCGTGATGGACTCGGGCGATTTGGAGCGCGAGCGCGGCATCACGATTTTGGCGAAGAACACCGCCGTGCATTACAAGGATTATAAAATCAACATCGTCGATACCCCGGGACACGCGGATTTCTCCGGCGAGGTCGAACGCATTTTGAAGATGGTCAACGGCGTTCTGCTGCTGGTGGACGCCGCCGAAGGTCCGATGCCGCAGACGCGCTTCGTGCTGCAAAAGGCGCTGGAACTCGGTCACAAGGTCATCGTCGTTGTCAACAAGATCGACCGTCCCGACGCACGCATCGACGAGGTCATGGACGAGGTCTTGGAACTGCTGCTCGACCTCAACGCAACACAGGAGCAGTTCGACTCCCCCACCGTGTTCTGCTCCGGCAGACGCGGCATCGCGTCCTACTCGCCGCACGAGGAAGGCACGGATCTGATCCCACTGTTTGAAACGATCGTCAACTATATCGATCCGCCCGAAGGCGACGAAACCGCGCCGCTTCAGGTGCTGGTCAGCGCAATCGACTATAACGAGTTCGTCGGCAGAATTGCCATCGGACGCGTGGAGCGCGGCACGATCAAGCAAAACCAGGAGGTCGTTGTCTGCGACTACCACGATCCTTCCCTGCAGGAAAAGGCAAAGGTCGTCGCGCTCTACGAATTCACCGGCCTGGGCAGAAGCCCGATTGAATCGGCGTCCGCCGGCGAGATCGTGGCATTCTCCGGCATTTCGGATATCACGATCGGGCGCACCGTCTGCGCACCGGACACACCGGAGCCGCTGCCGTTCGTGAAGATCTCCGAGCCGACGCTGGAAATGACGTTCTCGGTCAACGATTCGCCGTTTGCCGGACGCGAGGGCAAATACGTCACTTCGCGCAACCTGCGCGACCGCCTCGACCGCGAACTGCTCAAGGACGTTTCGCTGCGCGTGACCGAACAGGGTACGGACAGTTTCAACGTTGCCGGACGCGGCGAGATGCACCTTTCCATTTTGATTGAAACGATGCGCCGCGAGGGCTACGAATTCCAGGTTTCCACGCCGCACGTCCTGCAAAAGACCATTGACGGCAAACTCTGCGAGCCGATTGAACGCATGGTTGCGGACGTGCCGGAAGCGAACGTCGGCGCGGTCGTCGATAAGATCAGCCGCCGCAAAGGCGATTTGATTTCGATGAATCCCGTCGGCAGTCGGATGCGGCTGGAATTCCTCGTTCCCACGCGCGGTCTGTTCGGCTACCGCAACGAGTTTTTGACCGACACGCGCGGCGAGGGCATCATGGCATCGCGGCTGGAAACGTATGCGCCGGTCAAGGGCGAGATCGAGCGCCGCAAAACCGGCTCGCTCGTATCGTTTGAAACGGGCGAATCGATCACCTACGGTCTTTACAACGCGCAGGAGCGCGGTCAGCTCTTCATCGGCGCAGGCGTGCCGGTCTACGCCGGTATGGTCATCGGCATCTGCTCGCGCAACGAGGATATGTCGGTCAACGTCTGCAAGAAGAAGCAGCTGACGAACACCCGCGCCGCCGGCTCGGACGAGGCGCTGCGCCTGACGCCGCCGCGGCAGATGAGTTTGGAGCAATGCCTGGAATACCTCGCGGATGACGAGCTTCTGGAAGTTACGCCGAAGTCGCTGCGCATCCGCAAGCGCATTCTCGATCACGCCGACCGCATGAAAGCGATCAAGGGCGGCAAATAACTTGCTATTTGCCGCAAAGACTGTATAATAAAGGAAACGCATCAAGGAGGAAACGCAATGAAGAATTCGGAAAAGACGCTGGATATGATCGTCAACCTGTGTAAAAACCGCGGTTATATCTACGCCGGAAGTGAGATCTACGGCGGACTTGCCAACTCGTGGGACTACGGTCCGCTCGGTGTGGAGTTCAAGAACAACGTCAAAAAAGCATGGCTGAAAAAGTTCGTGCAGGAAAGCCGCTACAACGTCGGTCTTGACGCCGCCATCATCATGAATCCGCAGACGTGGGTCACGACGGGACACGTTTCCTCGTTCTCCGATCCTCTGCTGGACTGCAAGAGCTGCAAGGCGCGCCACCGCGCGGACAAGCTGATCAGCGCGGAAGATCCCACCGTGGACGTGGACGCGATGAACTTCGACGAGATGGACGCCTATATCGCCTCGCACGAAGCGATCGTCTGCCCGATCTGCGGCAAGCACGATTTCACCCCGATCCGCAAGTTCAACCTGATGTTCAAAACCGCCATCGGCGTGACGGAAGATTCGTCCTCGACGTGCTATCTCCGTCCCGAAACGGCGCAGGGTATCTTCGTGAACTTCCAGAACGCGATGCGGACCACCCGGAAAAAGCTGCCTGCAGGCATCGCCCAGATCGGCAAGAGCTTCCGCAACGAGATCACCCCCGGCAACTTCATCTTCCGCGTGCGCGAGTTCGAGCAGATGGAGCTGGAGTTCTTCTGCAAGCCCGGCGAGGACCTGGA
>JAFSXE010000004.1 GCA_017444195.1 Oscillospiraceae bacterium | reverse complement strand
ACGTCCTTTCCAACACACCGTTCCGCCTCGGCGTCACCGTGGAAAACTACGGCTTCGGCGAAGCGGTCAATTTGAACATCAACTCCGGGCAGCTCAAGATCGAATCCAACCAGAGCGGCATGATCACCGACTTTGAGATTCTGGAAAGCTCGTTCGGCAGCCAGTCCGGCAGCGAATTCAAGCTCGCGTTCGGCAATGTGCCGGCAGCCACGCAGGTCTTCAATGAAGAGACCGGCGAATGGGACGTTGTGCCGGGCAAGGTCAGCGGCTATTGGACGGTTCGTTGGAATATGCCTGTTTCGGACGAACCCTACGAGGGCGAGTTCCGCGAGTTCAAGGCAACGCTGACGCACAAGGACTATAAGGGCGTTCAACTCAATCCGTTGATCACCGCCGTTCATACCGCCATTATCGGCAAAGACGGCGTACTCGCCAAGGAAGACGGCACCGGCGGACTGACGCTGGTGAACGAAGGCACGACGGGATTTGTGGACTATCTGCTGGATCTTTCCAGCGGCCTGCGCGTTCCCATCCATGTGCCGGATTCGCTTGCCGTAACTGCGCCGTATGACGGCGCGGCGATGACCGTCCGTGTTCCTGCCGCCGCGAAGAGCGTCACGGCACGCCATCAGGTGCTGATGATCGCCGAGCCGGAGGGCTGCGGCAATATCGCTTCCGTAACCGTGAAGTACGGCGATACGGAAAAGACGATCTCCGCCGGAAACTTCTGGAAGGACTACGGCTACATCTATATTGTAGACGAGATCCCGACCGCTTACGATGCGGCGCACAACGTGCAGCCCGCCGAGGCGGACTACACCATTGCCTTCGGTAACGCCGCGCGGCTCACCGAGGTCAACTACTCGCGCTTCATCTATACCGAAGTAGAGGCTTACGACGAAGGCGCGATCCAACTCGGTCGCGGCACGACCGGCTATTACCGAAAGGACGAGGTCTTCTACAACACCGGCATCAACCCCGATGTCGGCGATCCCGACGTGCGTCTGCTGGCGGTCATCGACAACCGCAGCCGCGACGTTCTCTCCGGCTATGTGGTCTTTACCGCCACGCCGGTCGGAAGCGACACGCCGGAGTTCCGCAGCGGCGAGATTGCCGTGGCGAAAGTCCAGCCGTATGCAGTCGCACCGATCTACTGCAGCGACTGGGTACCGGAGCGCGGCACGACTTACACGATCACCGCCGAGCTGCACGAAAACGGCGGCAAGCTGATTCACACGCTGTCCTCGACGGCGGTCATCAACGATCTGCCTTACAGCCACGCCGGCGCGGATATCGTCGACGCGGTCATGGGTAAGCCCGTCCGCTTTGACGGCAGCGCATCGTACGACAAGGACGGCTACGTTGCAAGCTTCGTCTGGGACTTCGGCGACGGAGAAAGCGGCTTCGGCCCGACGCCGACGCACGTCTATCAGCACGCCGGCACCTACCGCGCTTCGCTCTACGTCTCTGATAACAATCTCTCCACCACCTATCCGTATTCGCGCGACGCGGTGACCGACGAGATTATCTCTGCCACCAAGACGGACTACAATCTCTTCTCCGAGATCCAGGTCACGGTGCTGGCGGATTGCCCCGACCTCTTTGTAAGCAACCTCACGTTCTCCTCGAACACGCCGGATGACGGCGAGACCGTCACGGCAACGGCAACGATCCAAAACGGTACGTTGCCCAACACCGGCGGTCTGACGTCCACCGGCGAGGACGCCTACTATCTCGTCGGCTTCTATCAGAACGATACGTTTATCGGCTTTAAGGAAGTCCGCGGCGACTTGGCGGTCGGCGCAACGACGACGGTATCGTTCGACTTCAAGGCAACTGCCGGCGCGCAGAAGATCAGCGCGGTCGTCAACGACATCGGCAGAAACGTCCGCGAGGTCAACTATGACAACAACCGCCGCGACGCCGTGCTCCACGGCTCCGCTACCGACTTTGCCGATCTCGCCGTCACGAGCTTCACCGTGGCATTGACCGACGGCGACACGATTTCGTGGGGACAGCCCATCGAAGTCAGCGCGGTCGTCAAGAACATCGGCTCGACTGCGGCAAGCGCGTTCAAGGTGCTGGTCTACGACAACGGCACGCTGATCGGCTCGCAACTGATCGACGCCCTGAGCGCCGGCGCGGTGGAAACGGTCGACTTCACTTGGCGACCCGATAAAGCGGGCAAGCACACGCTGACCTTCACCGCCGACGGCCCGATCTCCGCGGTCGTCGAGTTGGACGAGAGCAATAACACCGAAACGCTGGACTACACTGCGATCACCGTTCTCTATCCCGACCTCACCGTCAAGGAAATCACCAGCAGCCTCAGCGGAACGACCGTCGCGCCGGGGCAGAACATCGTCCTCAGCGCATTGGTGGAAAACCTCGGGCCGGGCGACGCTGCCCTGCCTACCACGGTCGCGTTCTACGCCGGAAGCCGCCTTATTGGCACGGCGGAAACGCACACGATCAAAGCGGGCGAGAGCGAACTCGTGAGCATCCTGTGGCAGGATCCGGCAGTTACCGTCACCTCGATTGCCGCCGTGGCGGACGCCTATGAGGCGCTCACCGAGATTGCGGAAAGCAACAACCGAACCGTGCTGACCTTTGGCTCTCCGCTGAAAGTCAGCAGTGCGATCCTCGCCATTACCGATGTGACCACGGTCGGCGCGGCGCGCTACGGCGACGCGGCGGAAACGACGGTCACGCTGAAAAACAACGGCGACCGCGCCATTGACGAGCCGTTCACCGTTGCGCTCTATGCCGGCGCGAACCGCGTCGGAACGGCAACGTGCGATTCTCTCGCCGCGGGCGAAACCGCAAGCTTCTGCTTCAGCTGGACGGCGGAGCAGAGCGGCGACGTGCTGCTGCGTGCCTTCGCCGACGCGGAATCCAAGCTGGTTTTGGATAACCGCGGTCTTGCAAGCGTATCGAAGACACTTTCCGTCGCACCGGGACTGCTGCTCAGCGGCGGCGCGGAAAACAGCGCCTACTGCGTGGGCGACACGGTAGCAATTTCCGTTTCCGCCTTCTCCAGCAGCGCCGTCTATCTCCCGATCGCAGCGGACGCCTTCTCGGCAACGCTGAACGGCGCGGCAATCACGCTGACCTACAACGCCGCCGAAGGTGCGTACGTCGGCAGCGTTACCGCGGAAACCGTCGGCGAAAATACGATCACCTGCACCGCTTCCTACGGCGGTGTGGAGCAGACGCTGACTTCCGCCTTTACCGTGGCGGAGGACTTCCGCGTCACGCTCAGCAACGCCGATCAGCAGAGTTACGGCATCGGCGCGACGATCCCCGTATCCGGCTTCGTGAAGACGCCGGCAGGCGTCGGTATATCCGGCGTGCCGGTCACCGTCACTGCCGTCGGCAGCGAGCGCTACACCGTCACCGCCGTCACGGCAGCCGACGGAAGCTACACCTGCAAACTGAATCTGCCCGATGATGTGGGCGGCGCGTTCACGCTCCGCGCAAGCGCGACCGACAGCGGCGTAACGCATCTGTCCGATCGTGTGACGTTCTATGTGGACGGCCTGTATCTGGCGCTGGACGACGCAATCTCCGTGACGCAGGGCTACGAAGTGACGCTCGCCGGATTCCTCAACAATCCGGGCGTCACCGCAGAAAGCGTTGATCCGATTACCGTCAGCGGCCTGCCGAGCGGACTGACATATACCGTCCTGTCCGCGCCGAGCGGTACGCTTGCGGCGGCATCCGGCAAGGAAGTCCGCATCGCACTGACGGCTTCGGAAACGCTGACGCCGGGCGACTATACAATTACCGTCCAAAGTGGCAGCGCGAAACGAGCCGTAAAAGTGACCTGCGAAAAGGCGTATGCCGTCGCGCGAATCGCCGTGTTCGGCAACACGGAAAGTACCACCGAAGGGCTGCAAGCGAATAGCGTGACGCTGTCGATCCGCCAGGGCGACACGGCGAGCAGTGCAATTCGTCTCACCAACATCGGCACTGCGCCGATTGTCGGCGTAAGCGCAACGGCCGATCTTCCGTTCGTCACCGTTCAGGGCGCTGACGAGGAAGCGGTCATTCAGCCGGTAAACCGCGGATATTCGATCCGCGATCCGCAGGGCGCCTTGACGTTGATCGCAAGCATCTCTCCGTCGGAGAGCTGTGCGACCGGCGTCTACAAGGGAACAATCACCCTGACGTCCGCGTCTCTTGCCGAGCCGGTTACGATCCCCGTTTTGGTATCGGTCGGCGCGGGACTTGTCGGCACGACGGTCTTTGAAATCCGCAATCAGGACAACACGCTCCTGCCCGGCGCAACGGTCACGCTGATCGGTCAGGACGAGCAAAAGGATCCTGTGCGTTTCGACGCCGTTGCGGATGAAAACGCGCTGGTCACCTTTGAAAATATCCCCGCAGGCGACTATATGCTGAAAGCCACTGCGCCGTCGCACACGACGCAGACGGCTACGATTTCCGTTGCGGCAGTGATCGACAGAACGCCGCGCATTATCACGCTGGATCGTCAACTGTTCACCTTCGAGGTAGATGAATCGACGCTCGCGGATCTGCGCTCCGTTTCGACCGCTTCGCCGAATTACAGTAATCTTGTCTACCAGGCGAAGCTGCTGGCGGATAGCAAGGAGCCGCAACTCCTGCCGAACTTCATCGGCGACGAAAAGCAGTTCTATTATCAGAGCGGAAAACTGCAAAATAAGATCTCGTTCAAGAATCCCGACGAAGCCGGCGTCAAGATCGAGGGCATTACCGTCCGCATTACTGACCTGAGCGCCGAAATGCCGGAAAACGCCGTGTTCTTCAGCCTTGGCGGCAACCTGACGCCGATCCGCAAGATCGCGTCGCTTGCGCCGGGCGAAGTCTTCGACGTCGTCTGGGCGCTCGATCTGGAGCAGTTCTTCCGTCAAGCCGTCATCACGCCGACGGAAAATGAAGGCGAATTTGCAATCGTCTTCCCGAGCGAAACCACGCGCGAGGAAATCGACGCCTATATCGCCGCCAACGATCCCACCTCGGACGGCAGGTTCACCGAGGTCAGCTACGACGAAGCGACGCACAGCGGCATTTACCACATGGAAGGCGGCGCGGTGCCGTCGGATCGCGTGCCGCTTTACTACGGCGAACGTCCGTACAACTTCGATTTTACGCTGCTGGCGAGCGGCGTGCGCGCCGACAACGGCAAGACCGTGGAAACGCGCGTGCCGGTTCGCGTGCATTACGTCGCGCCGGATTATCTGGTCGAAGCAGGCGAGCAGAGCCCGTATGACGCAGACGGCAATTACATCGGTCAGCAGTACGGCGACATCTACGACATCTACCCCGATCTCAAGCAGAAAGTCACCGTCGAGCCGGCATTCGCGCCGGCGTCTGGCAGGACGACAACGATGTCGTACTCCACGGGCTTCCTGAATGCGATTCAGGCGAACACGCCGCAGGTCCCGGACGACAACGGCGACGTCGGCTTGAGCTTTGGCTTTGGCGCCGACGCCGGCTACGAAGGTCAGATCACCAACCTCAACATGAAGTTGACCAACCCGTCACCGATGCATCCGATGGAAGACGTCACCGTCAAACTGGTGCTTTCCGATGCGCCGTACGACGAGAACGGACACCTCGTTCCCGGCGGACTTACGTTGCAACTGCCGCTGACGATCACCGTTTCCGGCGGCGAATACACGATTAACGGCAACAAGGTGGATTGCGACTTCATCGAGCCGGGCGGCTATCTGGATATCGACTATCTCTTCCGCCTGGATGAGTTCACCAACATCTTCACGTCCTTTACGAAACTGGATGAATCGCTGACGCCGTACCTCACGCAACTGACCAAGTTCAATAAACTCTATGCCCGCATCGAAGGCAGTTTCCTGCAGAACGGTCAGGAGTACAACTTTGTCAGCGGCGTTCGGGAGTACGAAGTCAAAGAGCAGCCGAAGATCTACATCAGTTACGATTTGGAAGACCTCGGCGCGGAGCACTACGTCCTGCGCGCGACCGTCACCAACCTCGGCGCCGGTGACGCGACGAACTTCACGCTCGGCACGCCTTCCGTGCCGAACACGGGCTTCGACATGAAGATCGTCGACGTCAGCACGACGAAGGGCAAGGTCATCCGAGGCAAGAACGTCAGTTTCGATTCCGTGGTCATCGACCGTCTCCGTTCCGGCGATACAGCAGTCGTCACCTTTGATTTGGCGATCGTCGGTCAGCTTACCGACGCGCAGAAGATCTCTCTTGGCAAGTTGGCGGCGCTGCCCACCGTTCCCATCAAGACGCAGAACGAGGGCACGATCGTGGTCGCGCCGATGAAACTGGAGAATCTGCGCGATCAGAAGTCGCAGCAGGATATTGAAGAACTGATCTATCAACTCGGTCTGCTGAACAACAACATTACGCTGCTGACCAACAAGACCTCTTCGGAACTCGGACGTTCGCTTGCGGACTATTACGACTACTCCGCCTCGCTGCGTCAGGCGATCAGTATCGGCGAATGCTACGCGATCATCGCCAATCTGGTTTCGCTCTACGCAAGCGTGAAGGACATCTCGGGCATTCCGGACAGCGTCAAGGAAAAAGTCAAGGAGCTGAAAGAACTCAACGAGCTTCTCCATGATCCCAGTCAGCTTAAAACGATGCTGACGCTCGGCGATTACCTTGAAAACGCCAAACTCGAGATCTGGGATCTGCTTCTGGGCGAAGACGCCTCGTGGCTCCTTGAGTATCTCCCGCTGGACTTCGTCAGCGCGTATGACACCTATCAGGACGCCGAGGCGGCAGTCCTTGCGGTGACGTCGTACACGACGCTGAACGAAACCTTCTCCAAGTATCTTTCGCTCAACCGGAAGGCGGCGGCATTGCTGAAGACCGCCAGTGCGGCGATCGATACCGCGATGAAGTCCAAGGATTCCACCACGCGTCTTGAAAACACGAAGATTGCTCGCGTCAATATGGAAGAAGCGGCAAAACTGCTTGCGGAAGCGGCAGAACTGAAATCCAAAGGCGACGACCTGCTCGGCAACGTGAATAGCGCCGCAGAGGACGCCGACGGCGATTACAGCGGCTACTCGTCCAACCTGATCTCCATCAAGATGAACGCGTACATCGCTGCCGCGGAAACGCAACTTGTGCCTGCGGTTACGGCGATCGCAACGCGGCTCGCGCAACTCAAAGGTCTGGATACCTTTAAAACGAAGGCAGACGACATGAAGACCGCTGCTGCGAAGATGGAGAAAATGGTCGGCAACGCCGGCGAGATCGGCGAACAAGCGAAGGAGATCGAGCGAATCACCGCCAATCTTTATGAAACGATCGGCTATGATCCCGACGCCTCCGCAGAGGAACGTTTGGAATCGCTGAAAGCGGGCAGAGAGGCGCTGAAGAGCGCGCTTACCGATCTGGCAAAGCGCCCGTTCAGCGACATCATCGACACTTGGACGATTGCCGACAGCAGCTCGCTGGTCAGCGTCAAAGAAAGCCTGCCCGAAATCGTCAACTGCATCGGACAGGTCATCAACAAACTGGAGCGCGGCGAAATCACCGAAAGCGGTGTGGCGCACGAACTGATGATGCAGATCTACGGCGCCGATCCTCCTGCCTACAGTTGGTTCAAGAGCGAATTCAACGCAAACTTCCCACATAGCGGCTCCAAGCAGGAGAAGCGGCAGTACATCGCCACCGAAGCAATCAAGATTACCTCGCTGGATATCGTCAATCTGTCGCTGATGCAGGAGAACTACAACAAGCTGCTGCTCGAAGGCAACTCGGATTACCGCGCGAATATTGAAGCGGCGCATCAGGCGTCGGTCGGTGCGAAGACGAACGTTTACAACATCCAGAAGAACTCTGAGACGACGATCCGCGAGATCATCGAGATGCTGAACGGCTACAAGTACGGCGACACGCAACTGACGGGCTACTATCCCTCCGCGCAACTCTTGGCGTACGTGAAGGGACTGAACACCGCGATTGAATCCATGGTGCGCAACGCCGACGGATCGCTGATTCCCACAAGCCGCGTCGGACGCTACCGCAGTCTATGGACGTACTCGGGCGAGGGTATGGATCTCACGGTCAACGAGATCAAACTCGGCGACATTTACAAGGCGCAGATGCAAGTTGACAGTTTGCTGGCTGAGGGCTACAACAACGTCGCCGCGCGCTACAACGTCAACCAGCTCCGCGAACTGGAAAGCATTATGTCGATGACCAGTACGGTCATGGGTATGCTGAGCGGCAACGTCGTGGTTTCGATTTTCACCGGTATGTCGGATAAACTCTTTGATACCGAGACTATCGTCAAAGCGATGGATACGCTGGACGATGCCAATCTCCATAACCTCGCCTCCGCAACGGCGGATCTGACGATTGCAACCGATCTGATGCTCTCCAAGGAAGCCTACATCGCAACCGATCTCAAGAGCGTCTTCGAGACGATGGAGAGTTGGCGCAAGATCGACCCGGAACTGCCGATCACGCTCGTGACGGCGGACGTCGGCGATCTAAGCGTCGCCGATGACAGCATCGGCGGCACCGCCACTGCGGCGCTCACTGTGCTTAACGAGCACACCGGCAGCGTCACGGTCGCGCCGACAGTCGAAATCTACGACAGTTTCGGCTTGGTTTCTTCCGTCAGCATGGGTAGCCGCACGGTCGTGGCAGGTCAGACGGCGGCATTTACCGCGGATATCTTCCTCCCAATCAACACCCTTCGTGATCTGGGCGGCTACACGGCGGTATTCACGTTCGCCGCATCCGAAGCCGAAACGATGACGATCGCACCGACCTTCGGCCCGTACGTCACGCACTTTAACGTCGGTATCGCGGACACGCTGGACTATCTGCGCACAAACGGCAAAGCAAGCCAGCCGCTCGGCGGCGAGCTTGCCGCAGGTGAAACGCAGCGTACCGAAATCACGGTCGAGGAAGGCAACAGCCTGCGCGTCTTCGCCGCGGCGATCGCCGGCGACGCGCTGACGCTGACTGTTACCGGAAACGGCGAGCAGCAGCAAATTACCATGATTAACGATAACGACTTCATCCTGATCCCCGATGCAAGCGGAACGTACACGATCGAAGTCGCCAACGAAGGCAGCACGACCTTCACTTACGATCTCTCCGTTGTCGTCACGCCGGACGTCGGCGCGGTGCTCGGACTGGATATGCCGTATGCCGCTGCCGTCGCCACCTCGTACAGTTACGAAGACGCCGAGGGCGATACCGTTAGCGGTATCCGCGCGTCGATGCCCATTGCGCTCTATGAAACCGGACTGACGCAGGGCATGACCGTAACCGTGACCGCCTCCGCACTGATCGGCGAATCGGGCACGATTGCTGCGCCGGTGTTGCAGGATCGCAGAAGCGGCGAAACGGTTGACGGCAGCATCGCCCTGAACGCAGGCGACGGCAGAGAACTCGTTCTCGTCTACCGTCCGACCGCCGGAACGGCGGCCGGCGACTACCACGGCACCGTCACGCTGACCGTGGCAGCCGAGCAGTTTAAGACTGCGCTGTCAGGCTTGGATTGGAGCGGCAATACGCTGAAGATCCCCGTCTTCGTCCGCGTCGCGGACGATGTCCCGACCGCGCCGGAAATTACGTCTGCGCAGGAAGCGGACGGCAGCATTACCGTTGTCGGCTGGACTGATCCGAACGGCAATGTGAGCATCTTCCTCGCAGAGGATGAGACTTCGGACGGCACGCTGATGGTTACCGCGACCGCCGACGCAAACGGCGACTTTACGCAGAGCGTGAAGCCGAGCGGCAACGGCGTGTGGTACGTCTACGCCAAGTCCGTCGGCGAAAGCGGGCAAATGAGTTTCGGCGGCAATCGCGTGGCAGTCATCGTCAGAACGCAGGGCGATCAGACGCCGCCGGAGGTGCAACTCGTTTCTCCGGAAACCGACATTCTGCTCGCACGGCCGGTGACGCAGATCACGTTCACCGTCACCGAGCGTGAAAGCGCGCTGAGCGACCTGCCGACCGTGTCCGTTGACGGCACGCAGGCGGAAGTCGCCTACGTCGGCGGCTACACCTACGTCGCCACGCCGGAAACCGCAATCGGCGAAGGCACGCATACCATTCGCATCAACGCTTCCAGCGAAGGCGGCAAGACGCAGAAACGCTATACCGTCATCGTCGGCGGCGGCATCGAAGCCGTTGTCGCGGTCGGCAAGCCGAATGCAAGCGTCACGCTGAACGGCGAGACCGTCGTGACCGGCGAAGACGGCAACGCGGTCTTCTCCGTCACACCGGGAACGTATCGCTATACCGTTACGCTGGACGGCTATCTGCCCGTCGACGCGGAAGCAACCTTCACCGCCTCGGCAAGATCGGCGACCGTCGCGCTTGTCGCGGGCAAGACGCTCGCTGTCAGCGTCACGGCAGACGAGCTGCCCGTTTCCGGCGCGAAAGTGACCGTCGGCAACTACGCGGCAACCACCGATCAAAACGGCGTTGCCAAGCTGACGATCCCCTATGGCAGCTATGCCTACACGGTGTCTGCCGCAGGCTACAAGACTGCGTCCGACAAGGTGATCTTCACCGAGTCCACAGACGGGCTGCCCGTTGCGCTCGTCGCCGATAAGTCGTTCCAAAGCGCTGTGTATATCCGCGTGGACGATGTGCTCGGCAAAACCGTCGGTAACGCCGCGGTAACTGTTGAGGGTAGCGCAGAGCAGCTGACCGACGCTAACGGCGAGGTGCTGTTGCTGATCGGCGTCGGCAGTTATCCGTGCACGGTCAGCGCTGCGAATTACAAGACGCTGAACACTACCATTACCGTAGACGCCTCCGGCAAGACGCACGTGCTTGTTCTCACAGCCGCCGGCGCAACATACGATGAAACGTATGAAACGCTGACGCTGGACGACGGCTACACGGCTTGGAACGCCGCCGAGGGCGGAACGGCGATTCCGAGCGGTATCTTCGCAAGATCGACGGAAGATACGATCCTGTATATCCAGAATGCATCCGGCGTTCGCACGCCGATTCGGATTGCTGCACTTTCGCCGTTCAGCGAGGATTGGGGCGCGCCCGAATACGCGTGGTCGGCAGACAACGCGACTGTCACCGCGACGCGCATCCACAAGTACAACGCAGCGCACGTGGAAACGGAAACCGTGAGCACCACGTCGGCGATCACCAAAACGGAAACGTGTACTGCCGACGGTGAAACGACTTACACCGCGACTTTTGAAAGCGCCGTGTTTGCGACGCAGATGAAGAAGGTGCCGATCGCTATGCTCGGTCACGATCTTGTGCATCACGACGCGAAAGCGGCGACCTGTACCGAGATCGGTTGGGAAGCGTACGACACCTGCACACGCTGTGACTACACGACGTATGCGGAGATCGCCGCGCTCGGTCACGACCTCGTGCATCACGACGCGAAACCGGCGACGTGCACCGAGATCGGCTGGAACGCCTATGATACCTGCACGCGTTGCGACTATACGACCTACGTCGAGATTCCGGCAACAGGTCACAGTTGGAATACGGTGTATGAATGGTCGGCGGATAATAAGACCGTTACCGCAACACGCACCTGCGCCAACGACGCAGCGCACGCGGAAACGGAAACGGCGAACACGACTGTTGTTACCGTAAACGCAACGTATGCAACCGCCGGCAACACAACCTACACCGCGACCTTTGAAAACGCTGCTTTCGCAGTGCAGACAAAGAAGATCGTCCTTCCGCAACTGGATCGGAAAGACGTGAACGGCGACGCCGTCGTGAATGTCGATGACGCGCTTGCGCTTCTGTGCTGGCTGA
Organism: Oscillospiraceae bacterium; assembly: GCA_017444195.1. Taxonomy (GTDB): domain Bacteria; phylum Bacillota; class Clostridia; order Oscillospirales; family Oscillospiraceae; genus RGIG3566. The sequence goes on along the minus strand of JAFSXE010000004.1, from coordinate 624 downwards.
TTGACAGCGATCATGCACCGAACAACGTCGGATACGTTGACTTCGACCTCAACGGCGATGGCAAGACCGACGCGGCGGATGCGTTCTACATTACTGCCGACCTCGGCAGAATTGTGATTGCAGCGTATGACGGCAGCGACAGAATGACACAAGATGTGTTGTTAACAAAGGACAGTGCAAATGTCAATCTGACCGCGTTCCGCACGTTGGCAAACGTCAAGATCTTCTTCCTCTCCGCGGACTTCCGTCCGATCGGCGCGGCAAGGATGCTTGGCTAAAACCTACCAAAGCAAATCGGGCTTTCGGTCCATGACCGAAAGCCCGATCTTTTTAGTTGCGAAAAGATACAGAAAAAGCACCATCCAAACTGATGGTGCTCTTTTTGGTGGGGGAAGGTGGATTCGAACCACCGAAGGCGTTGCCAGCAGATTTACAGTCTGTCCCCTTTGGCCACTCGGGAATTCCCCCATATTCTATTGCAGCGCTTGGAGCGCAGTCCGCAGCAAATGGAGCTGGTAGACGGACTTGAACCCCCGACCTGCTGATTACAAATCAGCTGCTCTACCGACTGAGCTATACCAGCACGTCAGCGCAAAGAAGATTATACTCAACTCCGCGCGTTTT
>JAFSXE010000020.1 GCA_017444195.1 Oscillospiraceae bacterium | reverse complement strand
GCTCTTCCGATCCGAAGGGGGAAGGCACGGGCGACCAATGGTCGCCCCTACGGGACGGTGATTTCGGTGCGTTTGTAGGGGCGCATAGTATGCGCCCGTCCGAGACGGTACAAGGTCGGGACAAGCGGGCGATTGATAATCGCCCCTACGACGAGCGCGACGAGGTGCGATTGTGCGACACGGTGGAAATGAAGAAAGGAGATTGAATATGAAAAAGATGAAGAAAAACGAGGGGTATGCCCCTCATCCGGCGCTACGCGCCACCTTCCCCCCGAAGGGGGAAGGCACGGGGATGCAAGACGGAGAAAAGATCACTGCCGACGATGTGCGCAGGGGGGGCGGAGATCCTGCAAAAATACCGCGAGGGCAAGCGGCAGCTCGAACAGCGGATCTGCGACAACGAACTTTGGTGGGAACTGCGGCAATGGGACAAGGTCGGCTCCGCCGTGCGCGGCGAAAACGGCCGAATTGCGCCGACGAGCGCATGGCTCTTCAACGCCATCGCCAACAAGCACGCCGACGCGATGGACAACTTCCCCGAACCGCTGATCTTGCCGCGTGAAAAAAGCGACGAGCAGAGCGCGAAGGCGCTTTCGCAGATCCTGCCCGTGGTGCTGGAAAAGAACGAATTTGAGCGCGTCTACGCCGAAAACTGGTGGGAAAAACTCAAGCACGGCACCGCCGCCTACGGCATCTTCTGGGACCCGTCGAAAGAGAACGGACTCGGCGATATTGCCATTCGGCGCATCGACCTTTTGCAGCTGTACTGGGAGCCGGGCATCGAGGACCTGCAGGACAGCCGCAATCTGTTTGTGACCTCGCTCGTGCCGGACGAGATTTTGCGCGAGCAGTATCCGCATTTGGAATTCGGCGGCGTGAAGACCATCGACGTGCCGCAATACCTCTGCGACAACGCCGATCTGTCCGATCGCAGCGTGGTGGTGGACTGGTACTACCGCAAAAACGGACGGCTGCATCTTGTCAAGTTCGTCGGCGAGACGCTGCTCTACGCTTCGGAAAACGACCCGAAGATGCGCGGCGGCATCTACGACCACGCGCAGTATCCCGTCGTTTTGGACGTGCTGTTTCCGCAGAAGGGCAGCCCCGTCGGCTTCGGCTACGTGGCGATCTGCAAGGACCCGCAGATCTACATTGACAAACTCGGCGCGAACGTCTTGCAGCACGCGACGATGGCGGCGAAGGTGCGCTATTTTATCTCCGAGGGCGCGAACGTGAACGCGCAGCAGTTCGCCGACTGGCAGCAGGACGTGGTGCCGATCGCCGGCGACGTGTCCGACCTGCGCATTCGCCCGATCACCGTGCCGCAGCTTGACCCGGCGTGCGTGACGGTGATGCGCGACAAGATCGAGGAGATGAAGCAGACCGTCGGCAACCGTGATTTTTCCGCCGGTTCGACGTCCGGCGGCGTGACGGCGGCAAGCGCCATCGCCGCGCTGCAGGAGGCCGGCAGCAAGACCAGCCGCGACATGATCGCCGGATCGTATCGCGCCTATGCGCGGCTTTGCGAACTTGCCGTGGAGTTGATGCGCCAGTTTTACGACGAGGCGCGCGCGTTTCGCGTGACGGCGCCGAACGGCTGGGATTACGCCTCGTTCTCGGGCGCGGAGATTCGGGCGCAGGCGGTCGGACGCGACGCGCTCGGCGAAGTGCTGTACCGCAAGCCGGTTTTCGACGTGAAGATGCAGGCGCAGAAGCAGAGTCCGTATTCGCGCATGGAGCAGAACGAGACGGTCAAGGAACTGTTTCGGATGGGTTTCTTCGCGCCGGAACGCGCCGTCGAGGCGCTCTGTGCGCTCGACGCGATGCAGTTCGAGGGGATCGACAAGATCCGCGAGACGCTCCGCGAGAACGCCGCCGTGATGGCGGACGGAGAACGGCGCAGGGACAGGGGGGCTTACAACCCCTCCGGCTCGGCAAGCCGAGCCACCTCCCCTCACACAGGGGAGGCATGGGCGTACTCTGACGGCGGAGAACAAATGATTTGAAAATTTCACCCCCTT
>JAFSXE010000019.1 GCA_017444195.1 Oscillospiraceae bacterium | reverse complement strand
GCGTCGGTGTTGCGGATGTTGCTCAAAAACTGGTTGCCCAGACCTTCGCCGCGACTTGCGCCCTTGACGAGTCCGGCGATGTCCACGAACTCGATGACGGCGGGGGTGAATTTCTTCGGCTGGTGCAGGTCGCGCAGCCATTCAAGGCGCGCATCCGGCACGGTGACCATGCCGACGTTCGGCTCGATGGTGCAGAACGGATAGTTCGCCGCCTCCGCGCCGGCGTTGGTGATGGCGTTAAAGAGCGTGCTTTTGCCCACGTTGGGCAGTCCGACGATTCCTAATTTCATATGTATGGCTTCCTTTTATATAATGTGTTCTTATTGTAGCAGACCGCGCGGTGAAATACAACTTATTTTTCCTTTCGTTTTGCCATCGCTTCGAGCGACAGCGAGCCGGCGAGTTTATAGAGCGCGTCGGCGAGGACTTTCTCAACGGGAACGCCGGCAGATGCGGCGATTTTTCGGTAAAGCTCCGCGGCGGCGGGATCGAGCGGAACGGAAAACGGCTCCAAGGCAAAACCTCCCCCTGTGATCAGGTACTTCATTTTATGCCGGGGGGATTGACAAGGGTGCTACAATAAAGAAAAGGATTGCGCCGAAAGGACGGTATCAAAATGGCAAAAGAAAAAACGGTTGACAGCATTACCAATATGGAGGTCGACTTCGCGCAATGGTACACCGACATCTGCCGCAAGGCGGAACTGGTCGAGTACGCCAGCGTGAAGGGCTTTACGATCCTGCGCCCCTACGGCTACGCGATTTGGGAAAACATTCAGCGGCTGATGGACGCGGAGTTCAAAAAGACGGGACATGAAAACGTGGCGATGCCCGTGCTGATCCCCGAAAGCCTGCTGAAAAAAGAGGGCGAGCTCGTCGCCGGCTTCGCGCCGGAAGTGGCGTGGGTCACGATGGGCGGCAGCGAGGAGCTGGAAGAGCGCTTGGCGTTCCGTCCGACGTCGGAGACGATGTTCTGCGATCACTGGGCAAACGTTTTGCAGACGTACCGTCAGCTGCCGATGCTGTATAACCAGTGGTGCTCGGTTATCCGCTGGGAAAAGACGACGCGCCCGTTCCTTCGCTCACGCGAGTTCTGGTGGCAGGAGGGTCACACGATCCACGAGACTGCCGAGGAAGCGCAAAAGGAAACCGAGCAGCAGCTGAACTGCTACGCCGATTTCTGCGAGCGATATCTGGCGATGCCCGTTGTCAAGGGCCGCAAGACCGACAAGGAAAAGTTTGCCGGCGCGGAAGCGACGTATACCATCGAGTGCATGATGAAGGATCACAAGGCGCTGCAGTCCGCGACGTCGCACTACTTCGGCGACAAGTTCTCGCGCGCGTACAACGTGACCTTCACGGGTCGCGACAACACGCTGCAATATCCGCATCAGACGTCGTGGGGCTCGACGACGCGCCTGATCGGCGCGGTCATCATGACGCACGGAGACAACAACGGGCTTGTCCTGCCGCCGCGCATCGCGCCGACGCAGCTCGTCGCCATCCCCATCGCCG
>JAFSXE010000018.1 GCA_017444195.1 Oscillospiraceae bacterium | reverse complement strand
GATCTGCGCTTCACCGGAAGAACGCTCTTCGGCGCAAGACCGCCGAAGGGGCAGGAAATGGACGACCACTATTTCGGCGTCATTCCGCAGGAAGTCGCGGCGTTTATGGAGGATCTCAACGAGCAGCTTTGGCTGCGCGGCATCTTCGCCAAAACAGAGCATAATGAAGTCGCGCCGGCGCAGCATGAGCTTGCGTGCATTTACACGACGGTCAACCTGGCAACGGATCAAAACCAGTTGGTGATGGAGCTCATGCGTAAGACGGCGGCAAAGCACGGGCTTGTCTGCCTGCTGCACGAAAAACCGTTTGCCGGCGTCAACGGCAGCGGCAAGCACAACAACTGGTCGATGGCGACGGACGCAGGCACAAACCTGCTCTCCCCGGGTGCAACCCCCTATGAAAACGCACAGTTCCTGTTGTTTTTGTGCGCCGTCATTCAGGCTGTGGATGATTATCAGGACCTGCTCCGCATTTCCGTTGCATCGGCAAGCAACGATCACCGACTCGGTGCAAATGAGGCGCCGCCTGCCGTCGTTTCGATCTTCCTCGGCGACGAATTGACCGGCGTGCTGGATGCAATCGAAAGCGGCGTTCCCTACGAAAAGCACGCCGAAGTGCTGATGAAACTCGGCGCGGCAGTCCTGCCGCGATTCAGCCGCGACAACACCGACCGCAACCGCACCTCACCGTTTGCATTTACCGGCAACAAATTTGAATTCCGTATGCTCGGCTCGTCGAACAGCATTGCCGGCGCGAACATCATGCTCAACAGCGCCGTTGCGGAATCGCTGCGGCAGTACGCCGACGAGCTGGAAGGCGCGGATGATTTCGGTGCCGCGCTGAACGAACTGCTCCGCAGAACGATCCGCGAGCACAAGCGCATCATTTTCAACGGCAACGGCTACGATGCGGCGTGGCTCGACGAAGCCGCCAAGCGCGGACTGCTAAACTACAAAACGACGGCAGACTGCGTGCCGCACCTGCTCGATGAAAAGAATAGCAAAATGCTCTGCGGTCACGGCGTTTTCACGCAGGCGGAGTTGGCGTCGCGTTGCGAAATCATGCTGGAAAACTACAGCAAAACCGTGCGGATCGAGGCGGAGACGATGACCTATATGGCAAAGCGTCAGCTTTTGCCTGCCGTAACGACCTACGCCGCTGCGGTTGCGGATTCCATCCGCGCAAAGCGCGCGCTGGACAGTCAAATCGTTTGCAAGCAGGAAGAAACGCGCTTCCAAACGCTCTGTGCACTTGCCGAAGCCATCGGCGAAGAAGTGCAGCATTTGGAAGAGAACTGCGAACTGCACAGCGCCGATGCGCAGAAGGATGCGGAAGCGATGCGAGATTGCATTCTTCCCACAATGGAAAAACTGCGCGCGCACTGCGACGCAGCGGAAGAACTGACCGCGAGCGAGTACTGGCCGATTCCCGATTATGCGGAACTGCTTTACGGGGTGAAATAAGATGTGTTCCATTATGGGTTACTGTCGGCGCGACGCCGACAAAGATACATTTATCAAGGGCTGGAAACGCACCGTTTCGCGCGGGCCGGATGACAGCAGGATGGTCGATACCGGCTATGGACTTTTGGGCTTCCACCGTCTTGCCATCATGGGGCTGCACGACGAGGGCATGCAGCCGTTTGCACTGGACGGCAGTTATGCGATCTGCAACGGCGAGCTCTACGGTTTCGCCGCGCTGAAAGAAGAACTGGTGGCAAAGGGTTATACCTTTGCCTCGGATTCCGACCGCGAGATTTTGCTGCCGCTGTATTTTGAGCACGGCACGGACGTTTTTTCCCTGTTGGACGCGGAATTCGCGTGCATCCTGTTTGACGGCAGAACAAAGGAATTTCTTGCCGCACGCGACCCCATCGGCATCCGTCCGCTGTATTACGGCTACGACAAAGACGGCGCGATCGTCTTTGCAAGCGAGGCAAAAAACCTCGTTGGGCTGTGCGAAAAAATTTTCCCCTTCCCTCCCGGGCACTATTGGAAAGGCGGCAAGTTCATTCCCTATTGCGACATCGCCAAGGTGGAAACGGTACTGTGCGACGACGAAGCGGCAATCTGCCGCAACATTCGTGAGAAACTGACGGCAGGCGTCAAAAAGCGGCTGATTGCCGATGCAAAGGTCGGCTTCCTGCTTTCCGGCGGACTGGATTCGTCGCTCGTTTGCGCAATCGCCGCAAAGGAATACGGCGAGCCGATCCAAACCTTTGCCATCGGTATGGATCTTGACGCAATCGACCTCAAATACGCCCGAATGGTCGCGGATCACATTGGCAGCCATCACACCGAGGTCATCATTTCGCGTGACGACGTTTTGGCGGCGCTGGAACCCGTTGTGGCGCTGCTCGGCACCTACGATATCACGACGATCCGCGCATCCATCGGTATGTACCTCGTCTGCAAGGCAATTCACGAAAAGACGGATATCCGCGTGCTGCTCACGGGCGAGATCTCCGACGAGCTCTTTGGCTACAAGTACACGGATTTCGCGCCCAGCGCTGAAGCGTTTCAGCAGGAAGCGGAAAAGCGCGTGCGCGAGTTGCATATGTACGATGTACTGCGCGCCGACCGCTGCATCTCCGTCAACAGTTTGGAAGCGCGTGTGCCGTTCGGCGACCTGGATTTCGTGCGGTACGTTATGGCAATCGAGCCCGAGAAAAAGCGCAACCACTACGGCAAGGGCAAATACCTGCTTCGCAAGGCGTTTGAGGGCGACTACCTGCCCGACGCGATCCTGTGGCGCGAAAAGGCGGCGTTTTCCGACGCGGTCGGTCATTCGATGGTCGACGATCTGAAAGCATACGCCGAATCACAATACACCGACGAAGCATTTGAGGAAAAGCGCAAAAAGTACACGTTTGCACAGCCGTTTACAAAGGAATCGCTGCTGTATCGGGAACTGTTCGAAAAAAACTATCCCGGTCAAGCGGAAATGATCAAAGACTTTTGGATGCCGAATAAGTCGTGGGAAGGCTGCAACGTGAACGATCCTTCGGCGCGCGTGCTTTCCAACTACGGCGACAGCGGTAAATAATCGGAGGCGAAAAAGATGGGCAACTGTGCGATCGTCGGCATCAACTGGGGCGACGAAGGCAAGGGCAGAATGGTGGACTATCTAACCGAGCACTACGATATCGTAATCCGTTACCAAGGCGGCGGAAACGCCGGACATACGGTGGTGAACGAGCGCGGGAAATTCGCGCTGCATCTGCTGCCGTCGGGCATCTTCCACGACGGAGTCGTTAACGTGCTCGGCAGTGACGTCGCCGTGGATCCCGAAAATCTCTGCAAGGAAATGGCGCAAGTCAAGGCGCAAGGCGTGTCGGTCACACCCGACAATCTCAAAATCAGCGACCGCGCGTCGCTGCTGATGCCGTGGCACAGATTGCAGGATGAACTGGAAGAGCAACGGCTCGGTGACAAAAAGTACGGCTCGACCAAGCAGGGCATTGCGCCGTTCTATGCCGACAAACATCAGAAAAAGACGATCCTTGCCGGTGAACTGTTCTATCCCGAGCAACTCACGGGGCGGCTCGCCGACCTCTTGGAATGGAAAAATCTGACGCTCACGAAGGTCTATGGCGCGCCGCCCTGCACCATGGACGAGTTGCAGGCGTGGGTACGCGATTACGCAAGGAAACTCAAACCGTATATCTGCGACACGCAGGCGTTTCTCCGGCAGGCGTAGGCGGACGGCAAGCAAATGCTCTTTGAGGCGCAGCTTGGCTCGCTCCGCGATCTGGATGCCGGCATCTATCCCTATACAACGTCGAGCAACACCACGGCGGCGTTCGCGCCCGTCGGCGCAGGCTGTCCCACGGTCAAGGTCGGCAGAATTGTCGGCGTAGTCAAGGCAGATGCCACCTGCGTGGGCGAAGGACCGTTCGTGAGCGAGTTGTTCGGCGAGGACGCCGAACAACTCCGCACCGCCGGCGGCGAATACGGTGCAAAGACCGGACGGCCGCGCCGCGTCGGCGCGATTGATCTGGTCGCAACGCGATACGGCGTCGAAGTGCAGGGTGCGACGGAGATTGCGCTTACAAAACTGGACGTGCTGAGTTACATGGAAAAAATCCCCGTCTGCGTGGGCTATCTGCATGACGGACGGCAAACGGCTGATTTCCCCTTCCCTGCCGCGCTTGCGGAATGCACGCCGGTGATTCGCTATATGGACGGCTGGCGCTGCGATCTTTCGCAAATGAAAGACTGGTCCGATCTGCCTCAGGCGGCAAAGGACTACGTTGAAACAATCGAACGCGCGATCGGCTGTCCGATCACCTATGTGTCTGTCGGCGCAGAGCGCGACTGCTTGATCGTCAGAAAGGAGACGGCAGTATGAACAATCGCTATGAATCGCCGCTCAGCATGCGGTACGCTTCGGCTGAGATGACGCAGTTGTTTTCCGCCGACTCACGCTATACGACGTGGCGGAAACTATGGGTCAGTTTGGCGCGCGCAGAACGTGCGCTGGGACTGCCGATCACACAGGAACAGATCGACGCGCTGACGGCGCACGTTTCCGATATTGACTATCGTGTTGTGCGCGAACGCGAAAAAATCGTTCGGCACGACGTGATGGCACATATCTACGCCTACGGACTTGCCGCGCCCGAGGCCGCAGGCATCATTCATCTGGGGGCAACGAGCTGCTTTGTCACGGATAATGCCGACCTCATCCTCTACCGCGACGCGCTGCATCTGATTCGCAAGGGCGTGGTGCGCGTCATCGCACGGCTTTCGGCGTTTGCCGAAGCGTATAAGCATCTTCCGACGCCTGGCTATACCCACTATCAAGCGGCGCAGTTCGTAACCGTGGGAAAACGCGCGTGTTTGTGGACGCAGGACTTTGTTTCCGATCTGGCGGATTTAGACTTCTTGCTGGCGCATTTTCCGTTTCTCGGCTGCCGCGGCGCAACAGGTACGGAGGCAAGTTTTCTTGCGCTGTTCGACGGCGACGGCGGCAAAGTCGATGAAATGAACCGCCGAATTGCAGCGGATTTCGGCTTCACGGAATGCTTTTCCGTCTGCGGACAGACCTATCCGCGCAAGACGGACAGCCGGATTCTCAACGTGCTTTCACTGATTGCACAAAGTGCGTATCGTATGGCGGAGGATATCCGTCTTCTGCAGCATGACGGTCAGTTGGAAGAGCCGTTCGGCACGTCGCAGGTCGGCTCATCCGCAATGGCGTACAAGCGCAATCCCGTCCGCTGCGAGCGCATCTGCTCGCTGGCGCGATACGTGATGAATGACGCTGCCAACGCGGCACAGACGGCGGCGGTGCAATGGTTGGAGCGATCGCTGGACGATTCCGCGATCCGCCGCATCGCTATGCCGGAGGGTTTTTTGGCGTGCAATGCAATTTTGCGGCTGGCAGACAGCGTGATCGGCGGACTGACGGTGAAGGAAACGGTAATCGCCGCCGCGACTGACGCAGAACTGCCGCGCGTCGCAACAGAAAACCTTTTGATGGCGGCAGTCCGGCAGGGTGCAGACCGCCAGCGCGCACACGAGGTCATTCGCCGTGCGGCAATGGGCGCAAAACACCCGAGCGACCTGCTCGGCATGCTTGCCAATGAGCCGGAGCTGCATCTTACGCCCGAACAGATTCAAACCGTGCTTGATCCTGCCGCTTATACAGGTCGGTGCGTCGAGCAAGTCGAACGGTTTTTGGAAAAGACGGCGGCGCTCACGGCGGATGCAGATTGCACGCCGGACAACATCGACGTGTGAGCGGAGGGTAAGGCAGATGGATAAAATTCTCGTTTTGGATTTCGGTGGGCAGTACAGCCAACTGATTGCCCGACGCGTCCGCGCCGAGCACGTCTTTGCAGAAATTCGGGCGTATGACAAAATTACGGTTGAGCAAATCAGGGAAGAAGCCTACAAGGGCATCATTTTTACCGGCGGCCCGAACAGCGTATCTGCTCCGAACGCACCGCGCTGCGACCGCGCGGTTTTGGATCTCGGCATTCCCGTTTTGGGTATTTGCTACGGTCATCAGCTTCTCACCTATCTCGCCGGCGGCATGGTCGCGCCGGCGGCAAGCGGCAGCGAATACGGCGGAACAGAAGTGACCGTCGAGCCGTGCGCGTTGTTTGCAGACGTGCCGGAAACGAGCGTCTTTTGGATGAGTCATACCGACGAGGTCAAGACGCTGCCGGAGAGTTTTGTCAGCGTCGCGCACAGCGCGATCTGCCGTAACGCCGCGATCTGCTGCGAAAAGCGCAGACTCTACGGCGTGCAATTTCACCCGGAGGTGACCCATTCCCAACACGGACAAAAGGTTCTGCAAAACTTTCTGTTTGCAATTTGCGGATGCCGTGCGGCGTGGGTGATGGACGACGTCGCCGAGCAAATGATCCAACGCTGTCGCGAGCAGCTTGCCGGCAAGCGCGTGCTTTTGGCATTGTCGGGCGGCGTGGATTCCGCCGTTGCGGCGGTGCTGCTGCACAAGGCGGTCGGTGATCGGCTGACGTGCGTGTTTGTCGATCACGGTCTTTTGCGGAAAGGCGAAGCGGAAACGGTCGAGCGTGTGTTTCGCGGTCAGTTCGGTATTCGGCTTATCTGCGTGGACGCAGCCGAACGTTTTTTGACCCAGCTCGCCGGTGTGACTGATCCGGAAACGAAGCGCAAAATCATCGGTGAGACGTTTATCCGCGTGTTTGAAGAAGAAGCGGATAAGCTTGGTCAAATCGACGTGCTGGCGCAGGGAACGATCTATCCCGACGTCGTTGAGAGCGGCAACGGCGCATCTGCGGTCATCAAGAGCCACCACAACGTCGGCGGTCTGCCGAAGGACGTGCGGTTCAAAGAAATCTGCGAGCCACTGCGGATGCTATTTAAGGATGAGGTGCGGCAGGTCGGCACGGCGATGGGACTGCCCCGGCAAATCGTTTGGCGGCAGCCGTTCCCCGGTCCGGGACTGGCGGTGCGGATCACCGACGACGTGACGAAGGAAAAACTTGCCATTCTGCGCGAAGCGGATGCGATTTTCCGCGAGGAACTCGACCGTGCGCAGATCAGCGCGGATCAGTATTTTGCCGTGCTGACCCAAACGCGGTCGGTCGGCGTAATGGGTGATTTCCGCACCTACGGCTATACCGTTGCGCTGCGCGCCGTCACAACGGACGATTTCATGACGGCGCAGTGGACGCGCCTGCCTTACGAAGTTTTGGAATGTGCAAGCAGCCGCATCACCAACGAAGTCGGCGGCGTAACGCGCGTGGTCTACGATATCACATCTAAACCGCCGGCAACGGTGGAATGGTTGTAAGGTAAGGGGGAAGACGAGCAATGACGAAATACGTATTTGTGACAGGCGGCGTGGTTTCCGGGCTCGGCAAGGGCATTACCGCAGCGTCGCTCGGTCGGCTTTTGAAAGCGCGCGGACTCAAAGTTGCCGCGCAGAAACTCGATCCGTATATCAACGTTGAGCCCGGCACGATGAGTCCCTATCAGCACGGTGAGGTCTATGTGACCGAAGACGGTGCGGAAACAGACTTGGACTTGGGGCACTACGAACGATTTATCGACGAGGATTTGAATAAGTATTCCAACTTGACGACCGGCAAGGTCTATTGGAACGTACTGAACAAGGAACGGCAGGGCGCATATCTCGGCTCGACGGTACAGGTCATTCCGCACATCACGAACGAAATCAAGGAATTTATCTACCGCGTCGGCAAAAAGACGGGCGCAGATGTCGTGATCACCGAAATCGGCGGCACGATCGGCGATATTGAATCGCAGCCGTTTTTGGAGGCGGTTCGGCAGGTATCGCTCGAAGTCGGCAGAGAAAACAGTCTGTTCATCCACGTGACGCTGGTGCCGTTTCTCAGCGGCTCGGACGAGCACAAGACAAAGCCGACGCAGCATTCCGTAAAGGAATTGCAAGGCATGGGCATCCGCCCTGATCTGATCGTGCTGCGGTGCGACCGTCCGCTGGAGCCGTCTGTCTTTCAGAAGATCGCGCTGTTCTGCAACGTGCCGGAAGACTGCGTCATCGAAAACCGCACGCTTCCCTGCCTGTATGAAGCGCCGCTGATGCTCGAAAAAGCCGATTTTTCCTCTGTCGTCTGCCGACGGCTGGGACTGATCGCACCGTCGACTGACATGACGGAATGGGCAGACATGGTAAAGCGGATCAAATCCTGCGATAAGACCGTAAAAATCGGTCTGGTCGGCAAGTACGTTGCACTCCACGACGCCTATCTTTCCGTGGCGGAGGCGCTGCATCACGCCGGCTACGCCTGCGGCGCATCGGTGGAAATCGAGTGGATCGACTCCGAAACGCTGACCGAAGAAGACGCTGCAGCGGCTTTGGGCGATTTGCAGGGCATCATCGTGCCGGGCGGCTTCGGCAGTCGCGGCATTGAGGGCATGATCGTCGCCGCGCAGTATGCACGGGAGCATAATATTCCCTATTTCGGCATCTGCCTCGGTATGCAGATCGCCGTAATCGAATTTGCCCGACACGTGGCAGGATTGCCTTTTGCAAACTCCGGCGAGTTTGACGAAGGCAGCCCGCACAAGGTTATTGACTTTATGCCGGGGCAGAGTGACGAGGTCGATAAAGGCGGCACGCTGCGGCTCGGCGCATACCCCTGCGTTATCACCGAAGGAACGATGATGGCGCAATGCTATGAGCAGCGCAAAATTTCCGAACGGCACCGCCACCGCTATGAATTTGCCAACGAATACCGCGACACGCTGACAAAAGCAGGGCTGGT
>JAFSXE010000017.1 GCA_017444195.1 Oscillospiraceae bacterium | reverse complement strand
GGTCAAACGCATCCAGCAGGCGTTGCGCGAGGTTGCCGGCGCTGAGTCCGACGACGCTGCCGAATGCCGTGCGCTCTTTTTCGCTCATTTGGCTATTGAGCCGGATCACGCGGTTTGCAAGCGACGTGAGCGTATCTTCGTCCCTTGCGCCCATTGCCACGTTCAGCATCAGTTCCGCCATGCTGACGGACGGCTTGCGTTCCAGCGCGCGCGTTTCTGTCTTTTTCGAACTCGTTACGCCGACGGCGTCCACGATCACAAAATGGTCTTTGTTTTCCGTTGCGGAGGGTGTAACCTTTTGCAGATCGTCTTTCCCCAGCGTGCGCGTGCCGCGCCCTTTCATCTGCTCAAAATAGTTTTTGCTGCGAACGTCGCGCATGAAGATCAAGCACTCGATAGCTTTGACGTCCGTGCCGGTGGCGATCATATCAACGGTTACGGCGATACGGGGATAATAGTCATTGCGGAATGCGCTAATCACGCTTTCCGGGCGCTCTGCTTGATAGGTTACTTTTTGGCAAAACTCATTGCCTTCACCGAATTCTTCGCGGACAATCTGAATAATGTCATCCGCATGGCTGTCAGTCTTGGCGAAGATCAGCGTTTTCGGCACTTCGTTCCGATGCGGGAAAAGCATTGTCGGCAGACACTCTTTGAACGTGCGAATGACGGTGCGGATTTGGCTGGGATTGACGACGGCGCGATCAACCTCCGATGCGGTATAATCCAAATCTTCGTCCATCTGCTCCCATCGCTTGGCTCGCGTCTGACGGTTGCGGCACTCGATCTGCTGCTTCATGATGTGTGCGCCGTTTTTCGTGACGTCGGTTTCAATGAGGAAAATATCTTCTCCCACGTTGACGCCATCGACAATCGCCTGCTCTCTGGAATACTCGCTGACGATATTTTGATCGAAAAATGCAAAGGTTCGCTTATCCGGCGTTGCCGTCAAGCCGATCATAAAGGCGTCGAAGTATTCCAGCACCTGACTCCAAACGTTATAAATCGACCGATGGCATTCATCGACGATGATGCAATCGAAAAACTCCGGCGGATATTTTTCGTTATAGACGACCTCTTTTGCACGCTGGGCATCCGCGCTGCGCTGTTCAAAAAGCGACGTTTCCTCTGCCGATTCGTCCATTTCTTCGCCTTTGAGAATGGAATACATTCGCTGAATGGTGCTGATGCAGATTTGGACGTCACTCGGAATATAGGCGCTGTTCAAGCGGCGCACACCATACAGTTCCGCAAAGGAACGGTTATCGTCATTCGGCTTGTAGTTAAGGAACTCCTCCTCCGCCTGCTTGCCAAGCGATCTGGTATCGACAAGAAACAAAATACGGCGCATTTTGCCGAACTTCAAAAGGCGGTATGCCGCCGTGATTGCCGTAAAGGTTTTGCCTGCGCCGGTTGCCATCTGTACCAGCGCTTTCGGGCGATTTTCCGCAAAGGACGTATCAAGATTCTGAATGGCTGTTATTTGGCATTTGCGGAAGCCGGTAGTATTCAGCGGCGGAAGGTGCTTTAAGTTGTTTCGCACGGTGTCCGCTTTGGCAAGCAGCGCTTGAAGTGTTTCCGGACGGTGGAAGGAAAAGACGCGGCGAGAACGGTATTTTTGATCTGCATAATCCGTGAAGCGCGTCAGTTGTCCGGTTGCTTCATAGGCAAAGCGAATATGGTACTCCGATTTGATGTATTTGAACGTGCTGCTTGCATAGCGCCCCGACTGTCCCTCGACAACGGTGATATTCTCGCCGAGGTCATCCTTTTTTGCTTCCACAACGCCAACCGGCTTGCCATCCACAAAAAGGGCATAGTCAACCGGCCCGGTGCTTGTGGGATATTCCCGAACTGCAACACCGAGCGACGCCATAGGATTCACTTTCTTCAAATCTTGAATAATCCAGCCTGATTGTTCCAGCCGCGCATCAATCAATATGCGCGCTTCCTGTTCCGGCGTCATGCGTTCCCCTGCCTTTCAGCATTATTGGATTGATTATATCATAACTTCCTGTTTTTTTCCATTTTTTGCAACATTTTTCCGTTGGGGAAAGCTTATCGTGGAGCGAGGGCGGCGGATTTTGATCCGCCGCCCTCGCTGTCGTCAATTCAATTCCTTATACAGTCCCACGGCGTCGTCCTTGCGGACGTTTTCGCGAACGTCCAGAACCTGTACGCGCACCTCGCGCGAGCCGAGCGTGATGCCGATGATATCGTCGGTCTTAACGTCGTAAGACGCCTTGGCAACTTTGCCGTTCACGGTGATCCTGCCGCCGTCGCACGCGTCGTTTGCGACGGTGCGGCGCTTGATCAGCCGCGATACTGTCAAAAACTTATCCAGCCGCATACTTCCTCCGAAAAAGAAGGTGGGCGCTTTCGCGCCCACCGCAAAATGCAAAAACTTATTTCGCGACCTTGTCCTTCAGAGCCTTGCCGGCCTTGAAAGCGGGGATGGTCTTGGCGGCGAACTTCATCTCGGCGCCGGTGCGGGGGTTACGGCCGGTGCGAGCCGGACGCTTCTTGGTCTCGAACGTGCCGAAGCCAACGAGCTGGACCTTGTCCTTCTTCGCCAGAGCGCCGCTGACCGCTTCGATAGCAGCGTTGAGAGCCTTCTCGGCATCCTTCTTGGTCAGTTCCGCCTTCTCGGCGATCGCAGCAACGAGTTCAACTTTGTTCATAATGGTTCTCCTTTTCATTTGTTTTATCTGCCACGCGGCGTTCATCGCGTTTGCGGTGCGTCGCATTGTGCACGTTCGTTTTCGGCGTATCGGTCGATATACCGATCAATCGCCCGATGGAGCGCGGTTTCCGCGTCCTGCTCTTTCGCGGCAGCCGCCGCCACGATTTGCAGCAGCCGGTCGCCCAATTCCTGCTCGGAAGCAAAGCTCTCACCGACAAGTGACGCGTCCTGCGCCTTTTCCGCGATCTTCTCCGCGCGGATCAGCGCCGGCAGGCTTTTGGCAACGCCCTGCATCAGTTCCGTCTGCGTCTTTGCGCCCTTCTCCTGCTTTTTCAGCGTTTCCCAGTCGGCACGTTCGCCGCCGAACAGGTGGGGATGCCGCCGGATCATTTTCCGGCAGACGCGCGTACAGACGTCGTCGATCGTAAAGCGTCCGCGGTCGGCTTCGATGCCGCTGTGGAACACCACCTGCAAAAGCACGTCGCCGAATTCTTCCATCATCACGTCGGGATCATCGAGGTCAATGCCCTCGCACGCCTCATACGCTTCCTCCAGGAAATTTCGGCGGATGCTCTCATGCGTCTGGACGCGATCCCAGTCGCAGCCGTTTTCGCCGCGTAGAAATGCAACGAGCCGCACGAGGTCTGCAAAATCGTAACGTTCCTTCTTTTCAAAATCTACCATATTTTTATCCCTGTTGCAAGTACAAATTTCGTTTTTTTCACTGTAATTTAAGGATTTTCGCAATTTTTTCACCTTTCGGCAGCAAAAGACAGTCCTCATAGGTGATGGCGCGGAGCAAAATGATGAAAATCAGGTACACCGCGACGCCGATCACAACCGCGCCGAGCGTTGCCAATTTCGGCGAAACAAGATACGTTGCAAGCGCAAAATACGCGCCGTAGACCGCCGCACCCATCGCCAGCGCCGCCAAAATCGGCTTGATGAGCGACTTCACGGGGCTGAGACGGAACGAGCCGTCAAGGTTGCGCATGGCGTAGAGGTTGAGCGCCGCGATGACGATATAGCAGATCAGCGTGCCGATCGGCGCACCGATGATATTGATCTCGGGAATACCGACGAGCACATAGTTGACAATGACCTTGACCACGCCGCCGATGAACATATGCACGACCGGTCTTGTAACGCGCCCGTGCGCCTGCATGATGGCGTTCGTCAGCAGTACCAGACTGTTAAACAGCACCGCCGCGCCGAGTATCGCCAAGATCGCCGAACCGGTGGCGAGTTTCGCGCCCTCATAGCCGCGCAAAAGCTGCAAAATCGGCGCGGCAAGCACGCCCAGTCCGACCGCGCACGGTGCGGCGACAAGTCCCATCAGTCTCAGCGACGAGTCGCCCACCTGTTTGGCGCCGCGGTGGTTGCCGCAGGTCAGATGCTCGGTGATTGCCGGGATGATACTGATCGTGATCGGCGGAATGAACGCACAGGGCAGATTGAAAATGCTCTGACAGAAGTTATAGATGCCCTTGGCGGTTTCCGCTTCGAGCTGCCCAAAGCCGGCGGCCTCCGTCAGCCGACGCATAAAGACGGCGGTATCGGCGAGGTTGATCGCCTGCAAGCCTGCCGAGCCGATGGTGATCGGCAGCGCAATGGCGATCAGCCCCTTGAGCGTTTGCCGGTCGGTTTTGACGACGCCCAGCGTGAAGTCCATCTCGGTCACGGTGCGCGCATAGCGCCGCCACAGATACAGCGCAGACACGGCGCAGCCGGTCGTCACGCCGAGGATCGCGCCGCCTGCCGCAAGCGAAACGTCCTGCGTCACGCGGAGAATGACAAACGCGGCGGAAAGTCCGACGACCAGTTTGCACAGCGCCTCAAAGACCTGGCTGACCGAGGTCGGCGTCATATTGCTCTGCCCCTGGAAGAAGCCGCGGAACGCCGAGATCACGCAGATCAGCAGCATCGCCGGCGACAGGAACAGAATTGCTGCCCACGACGTATCAAAGCTCGTCGCCATAACCGACAGTTCGCGGCAGAAAACCGCCATGAGCGCCGTGCCGAAGATGCCGAGCGCCAAAAAGACGCGCAGCGACACGCGGAAAATCTTTTTGATCTGTGCGGTGTTGCCCAGCGCCGCCGCCTCGGAGATCATACGGCTCATGGCAACGGGCAGGCCCGTGGTGGACACCATCAAAAGCACGGAATAGATATCGTACGCCGTGGTAAAATAGCCAAAGCCGGTATCGCCGATAATATTGCCGAGCGGAATTTTATAGAGCATGCCCAGCACCTTGACGATTGCCGTTGCGGCGGCAAGGATCGCCGTGCCCTGCAAATAGTTCTGCCGTTTTGCCGATTCCTGTTTCATGCTTCGTCCTTTCCGTCCCCGAACACCTTGCCGATTGCGTAGGTCTGCAGCTCGCTTATCACACTTGCAAGGTCAATCGTCGGGAACTTGCCCTGTGCATAGAGCACCTTGCCGCGCACCATCGTCATTGCCACGTCATGTCCGCTTGCCGCGTAGACGAGGTGGTTTGCCAAATCGTGGCACGGGATCAAATGCGGCTGTGTGAAATCAAGCAGGATCAGATCCGCGTCCATGCCGACTTTCAGCATGCCGCACTCTTTTTCGCGGCCCTGCGCACGTGCGCCGCAGACCGTTGCCATCATCAGCGCCGCCTGCGCGGAAAAACTGCCGGCGTCACCGTGCAGTTCCTTCGCCTGCAATGCGGCAAGTTTCATTTCCGCAAACAGATCCAAATTGTTGCTTGCCGCGGCGGAGTCCGTGCCGAGCGCGACGTTCACGCCGTTTTTGACGAGCGCGACGACGTCGGCGCGCCCGCTTGCCAGTTTGAGGTTGCTCGTGGGGCAATGCACCGCGCTGACGTGCCGCCTGCCGAGCAGCGCACGGTCTTCCTCGGTCAGATGGACGCAATGCACCGCCGCCGTCCTGCCGTCAAAAACGTGGTGGCAGTCGAGCACCTGCGCCGGCGTCAGTCCGGTGCGCTCAAGGCAGCTTTCGTTTTCCTGCTCGGTTTCCGAAAGACGCACCTGCAGACCCAGTCCGTTTTCCGCCGCATAGCGGCTGACCGCCTCCCAAGTTTCCGGCGTAGCGGCATATTCGGCGTGGATGCCCATTTCGATCTGAATTCTGCCGTTATCGTAACCGTGCCATTTTTTATGCAGCGCGGCGGCTTCTTTCGTCATGGAAAATGAGGCGAAGTCAAACGCCTCCTCGCCCTCAAAATAACTTACCGGGCGCGCCACGTTTGCCTTGATGCCGCTCTGCGCAATCGCCTCGCACGTTTCGTCACTAAACGCGTACAGATCCGAAACGGACGTTGTGCCGAAACGCACCGCCTCGACAATGCCGAGCAGCGCCGCCGCTTTTGCGGCTCTGCCGTCGAGTTTTTCCTCGCGCGGGAAGATCGAGTTTTCAAGCCACGTTTGCAGATCGCAGTCCTCGGCATAGCCGCGCAGGATCGTCATCGGCAGCTGCGTGTGGCAGTTGATCATGCCGGGCATCATCACCATACCCGTCGCATCGACGGTATGCGCCGCCTGTTCACTCGGCTCGGTTTTGCCGAGATAGGCGATCTTGCCGTCCGTTACGCCGACGAAAGCATCGGTCAGCACGGTAAGGTTTTCATCCATCGTCACGACGGAAACGTGGGTAAACAGCGTATCCATGGGCAGTCCCCTTTATTTCGATTTCAGCAGCGCGAAAATCTCGCGCTTTTTCTCCAGTACATCGTCGATCCGACGGATATACTCCTGCGGATATTTGGGATTGTGGAAACGTTCGAGATCGTTTTCCGCAAGGTTCACTTTATTCATGCCGCCGCACCCGAGCGCAAGGATCGAGTGCGCCTCCTCCATCATATAGATATTATACCGTCCGCTATGCCCTTTTTTGCACCAGCCGACGTTTTCAAAACTGCCTGCCATATATTTCTGCCGATAGAGATAGTACGGCTCATAGCCGTGTTCGGGCAAAAGCCGCATCGTATCGTCGAGCATTGCCGCGACTTCCTGCGCGGAGGGCAGTTTTTCGCCTTGGAAGAAAAGATCCGCACCTTTTTTCCGCGCCAGCGTATGCACCGTGATATTCTCCGGCGCAAGCGCAAGCACCGCTTCGAGAGAAGCGCGGAACGATTTGGGCGTATCGTCGGGCAGACCGGCAATCAAATCCATATTGACCGTTCGGAAGCCTGCCGCTTTTGCATCGCGGTACGCCTGCACGATTTCTTCGGCAGTATGCCGCCTGCCGATCACGCGGAGAATCTCATCATTCATCGTCTGCGGATTGATGCTCATGCGATCCACGCCGTTTTCGGCGATGGCGCGGAGTTTTTCCGCATCGAGCGTATCGGGTCTGCCGCCCTCTACGGTATATTCCAGACAGTCGGACAGATCGAACGCCTGCGCGATTGCGCCGAGAAGCGTTTGCATCTGCAAGGTGGAAAGCGTGGTGGGCGTGCCGCCGCCGATATAGAGCGTCCGCACGCGGAAACCGCTTTCGCGCAGCAGTTCGCCCGTGCGCTTCACTTCCAAAAGCAGCGCGTCGAGATACGGCTGCACAAGATTGCCGAACGACTCCACCGACTGGCTGACGAACGAGCAATAGGCGCATCGCGTCGGGCAGAACGGAATGCCGATATAGAGCGAAAGATCATTTTTGCGCAGATCGCCGAGCGCCTCAACGGTATGCGCGGAGCAAGCCGCGCAGAGCCGGCTGCGCTCCGGCGAAACGAAATAGGTATCGCGGAGCATCTTCTCCGCCTCACGCGCGCTTGCGCCCGAAAGCATCGCCTTCGTGGAGAGTTTCGTCGGGCGGACGCCGGCAAGCGCGCCCCACGGCATCGTCCTGCCCAAAACCTGCGTTGCCGCAAGATAATACGCCTGCTGCAAAATGCGGCGGCGCAGCGGCACGGTTTCCTCGCAGACGCGCAGCCGTTTTGCCGCACGCGCCGTCTTGCCGCGGTAGGTGACCTTTGCCGTTGCGGTCAGCCACGTTTTGCCGCGCGAAAGCACGGAAACGGCGCGGTCGCTCTCCTGCGATTCATCGCCGAACAGCTGCATTTGCAATTGCTCGACGGCATAGCGGTCGTCGTGACCGATGATCTGCAATTTCATACGCCGCGCCTCGCCATCCGCATATAGGGATTTTCCGCGCGCTCGCGAGCAAGCGTCGTTTCCCCGTCGTGTCCGGGCAAAACGCGCCCTTCAAAATCCAAATCCGAAAGCATCCGCAGGGAACGAAGCATCGCCTCCGGGTCGCCGCCGACGAAGTCCGTTCTGCCGCACGAGCCGCAAAAGAGCGTATCGCCGGTAAAGAGCAAGCCGTCCGTCAGCAAGCACACCGAGCCGGGCGAATGACCGGGCGTGCGCAGCACGGTAAAACGGAGTTTGCCCACCGTAAGTTCGTCGGGATACGGTACGGTCGGCGAAGTCAGTTTGCCGTGCGACATCTCGGGCAGAATTGCCACGTCCGCAGGATCGAGATAGATCGGCGCGCCGTTTGCCGCGAGCCGATCCGCCGCGCCGACGTGGTCAAAATGCGCGTGCGTCAGCAAAATTGCGCCAAGATGCCAGCCGTGAGAATCGATTTCCTTTTGAATACGATCCGCGTGCATCGTCGGATCGATCACAACGGCGGTACCGTCCTCGTCCGCGAGCAGGTAGCAGTTGTTATCCAGCATACCCATGACAAGCGTGCAAAGCATCATGACTTTTCCCACTCCTCGGTATCGATCCAAAGCGTGACCGGTCCGTCGTTGACCGACGCAACTTCCATTTTCGCGCCGAAGATGCCGTGCTGCGGCGGAAAGCCGAGCGCGGCGCAGTCCGCCAAAAAGCGTTCATAAAGCGCGTTTGCCATTTCGGGCGCTGCCGCGCCGAAGAAACTCGGGCGGCGTCCGTGCGACGTGTCGCCGAACAGCGTAAACTGACTGACGACCAGCACGCTGCCGCCTACGTCACTCAATCCGCGATTCATCTTGCCGTTTTCATCCTCAAACACGCGCAGCGACAAAATCTTCTCCGCAAGTTTTCGTCCGGTCGTTTCCGTATCGTTCGGGCCGACGCCGAGCAGTACCAGAAAGCCCACGCCGATCTTGCCGACGACTGCGCCTTCGACCGTGACCGACGCGCTTTGCACACGCGTTACGACCGCCCTCATACATGACCTCGCTTGACGTCCACGACGCCCGACAGGTTGCGGATCTTCGTCCGCACCGCTTCCAAATCATCCAGGCTCTTGACCTCGAACGTAATCGACACCACGGCTTTGCCGTCCGGCAGCGACCGCGACGCCAGCTCCGTCACGCGGATCTTCAGCGTTGTCATCACCGTTGCAACGTCCAAAAGCAGCCCGTCGCGATCCTCAGCATCGATCTCCAGCGACGTGGCAAACGCCTCGGTACCGGTGGACGCCCACGCAACGGAAACCCATCTGCCCGCCTGTGTGGGATCGGACGCGCCCTTGGCATTCGGGCAATCTCTGCGATGCACGCTGACGCCGAAGCCCTTGGTGATAAAGCCGACGATATCGTCGCCGGGCACGGGCGTGCAGCAGCGCGCAAACTTGACCATGCAGGAAGAAATATCCTCCACGATCACGCCGGAATTGGAAAAGACCTTTGCGCTCGTCGGCTTTTCGGGAAGCCGCAGCGGAAGGACCTGATCCGCCGGTTTTTCGCTGCTTTTTTCGGCTTTTGCAAGATCGTCCTTGATTCTGGCAACCGCTTTATACGCCGTGATGCCGCCGTAACCGATCGCTGCGTACAGTTCGTCCAGTTCCTCAAACGCGAGCTTTTTCAGCACGGTTGCGCGCAGTTCTTCCGAGCGCAGCACGTCGGGGCTGATGCCCAGCCGCCGCAGTTCCGCTTCCAAACTGATCTTGCCGCGTGCGATATTCTCCTCGCGGCGTTCTTTTTTATACCATTGTTTGATCTTGATCCGCGCCTGGTTGCTCTTGCAGATATTCAGCCAATCGCGGCTCGGTCCCTTGGCGTTCTTGGACGTCAGGATCTCTACAATGTCACCGTTTTTCAGCACCGCGTCGTAGCCGGCGATGCGGTTGTTGATCTTCGCGCCGACCATTGCGTTGCCGACGGCGCTGTGGATTGCATAGGCGAAGTCGATCGGCGTTGAGCCGGCAGGCAGCGAAATGACCTTGCCGCGCGGCGTGAAGACGAACACCTCGTCGTCGAACATATCGACCTTCAGCGAATGGATATAATCCTCCGCCTCGGTATCCTGCTGACTTTCAAGCAGCCGCCGCACCCACTCAAACTCTTTTTCGTTTCCGTTGGACTGGATGCCGTCTTTGTATTTCCAATGCGCCGCAACGCCGTACTCCGCCGTCTGGTGCATATCCCACGTGCGGATCTGTACCTCAAACGGAATACCGCGCTTGCCGATCACCGTCGTATGCAGCGACTGGTACATATTCGGCTTCGGCGTGGAGATATAGTCCTTAAACCGCCCCGGAACGGGCGTGAACAGGTTGTGGATGTGCCCCAGCACGTTATAGCAATCGGGAATCGAATCGACCAGCACGCGGAACGCGTAGAGATCGTAAAGCTCCTCAATCGTCTTGCCCTGCATCTGCATCTTGCGGTAGATCGAATAGATATGCTTGATGCGCCCGTAGATCGTGCAGGTGATGCCGACGGAGGCAAGCCGTTCTTCGAGCGCACTCTGAATCTCTGCCATAAACGCTTCGGCTTCGTCCTTATGCGCTTCCAGATACGCCTCAATCGTCCGATAACTTTCCGGATCGATATATTGCAGCGCGTGGTCTTCCAGTTCCCACTTGATCTTCTGCATACCGAGACGGTGCGCCAGCGGCGCGTAGATCTCCATGGTTTCCATGGATTTTGACCGCTGTTTTTCCGGCGTCTGATACTGCATCGTGCGCATATTGTGCAGCCGGTCGCAGATTTTGATCAAAATGACGCGGATATCCTTCGACATCGCAAGGAACATCTTGCGCAGGTTTTCCATCTGCTGCTCTTCGAGCGTGGAGTATTCCACGCGCGTCAGTTTGGTAACGCCCTCGACGAGCTGTGCCACGGCTTCGCCGAATTCGGAGGCAATCTCCTGATAACTGGTAACGGTGTCCTCCAGACAGTCGTGCAGCAGCGCCGCCACGATTGCATCGGTATCCAGTCCGATCTCGGCGATCAGTTCGGCAACGGCAACCGGGTGGATAATATACGGCTCGCCGCTTTTGCGCTTTTGATTTTCGTGCCGCCGCGCGGCAAAGTCATACGCTTTGCGGATCCGCGTCTCGTCGGCATACGGCGCATAGCGTTCAATCGCTTCGCGCAGTTTTTCAAACAGTTGATCCTGCTGCTCCATCCGGTTTGTCACCTGCCTTCAAATGCCGCAAAATACGGCTGTTGTCCAATGAAACCTTTCTGTCCGTTCGGAGCGTGATCGTCAGAAACTCCGGCTGATAGGCAATCGTCAACAGCCCCAGTTCTTCAAACACGTCCAGGCACACCTGCGTTTTGAGCAGGTTTTCTTCGATTTTCGCCAGGCGCGCCGCGCCGCGCGCCAGCGTCTGCGCCGTGCCGTTCCACTCCCCTGCCTGCGCATTGGCGGCAAGGTATTTCCATACGGAAACGAAACGCTCCCGGCTTGGCGCGGCAGAACTGCTCGGACGGATATCCACAACGTTGAGCTGCACGCTGCGCTGTCCGCGAAATTCGTTGATCTGCGGCAAAAATGCCACGTCAACGATATCACCCTCCGCCAAATGCGCGCGCTGCGCCGTCATGGAAAAATAGATGCCGCAAAGTTCCGTATCGCCAATCTGCAGCCGAAGCCGCAGATGTCTGCCGCTGCCCACGGCGGCAAGCTGCGTCACGCGCATCTGCGTCATCGCCAGCGTCGGACGCGGGCAGCCCGCGCCGCACGGCTCCAGCGCCGAAAGCGACGCCACGTCATCCACCGTCAGCAGTGACGGCGTAACGGCGCAATCCACGTTCAGCGCCTCGCGGCATACGCCCTCTGCGCGGAACTCACGAACGAGCCGATCCATCTCCGCTGCGAATGCATCAATATTCTCGCGGCTGATCGTAAATCCGGCGGCAAGTTCATGTCCGCCAAAGCCTTCGAGAAGTTCGGAGACTTGTTCCAGCGAACGGAACAGATGAAAGCCGCCGTAGGAACGCGACGACGCTTTGCCCTTGTCGCCGTCCATGCAGATGAGGAACGTCGGGCAGGCGTATTCCTCCGCCAGCCGCGAAGCCACGATGCCCACAACGCCCTGATGCCAGTTTTCCCCTGCCAATACGATCACATTCGGCGAACCGGCGGCGGCAAGCCGCGCCTTGGCGTCGTCATAGATCTCGCTCTCCACCGCCTGCCGCTCGCGATTCATTTCGCAAAGCTGCGCCGCCTTTTCTGCGGCAACGGCAGGATCGTCCGTCAAAAACAGATCGACCGCAACCATCACTCTGCCCATGCGCCCGGCGGCATTGATGCGCGGCGCAAGCGTATAGCCGATCAGCGAAGCCGAAACGGGCGTATCCTCGCAGCCGCATTCGCGGATCAGCGCCGTGATGCCCACGCGCGGATGTTCTTGCAGACGCGCAATGCCGCGCGTGACAAACATGCGGTTTTCCCCCGTCAGCGTCATCACGTCCGCCACCGTACCGAGACAGACGAGATCACAGTACGTTTCCAGCACCGCGTCCTGATCTTCCTCCACCGCCGCGGCAAGTTTGAATGCCACGCCGACGCCGGCAAGCGTTTTGTGCGGATAGGTATCGTCGCGCCGATGCGGATCGACGACCGCCGCCGCAGTCGGCAAAACGTCCTTGCACTCGTGGTGGTCGGTCACGATCAGTTCCATGCCGAGTTCCCGGCACAGTTCCGCCTCCGCCACGGCGGTAATGCCGCAGTCCACCGTGATAATCAGCTGCACGCCCTGCTCTGCCAAATAGCGGATCGCGGTTTCGTTGAGTCCGTAGCCCTCCTCCAGCCGCGCCGGGATATACGGCACGACCGTCGCGCCCTTGCGCCGCAGGTAATCCGTCAAAAGGCACGTGGACGTGATGCCGTCCACGTCATAGTCGCCGTAGACGGCGATCGTTTCGCCGAATGCCAGCGCCTTGCGCACACGCGCCGCCGCCGCGCCCATATCCTTGAGCAAAAACGGATCTTCCGCCTTGGCGTCGCGCGCGAGATACGCCGCCGCTTTTTCCGGCGTATCGCATCCGCGGCTGCACAAAACCGCAGCCGTCAGCGGCGCATAGCCGGCGGCGCAAACGGTCTGCCATGCCGCGCGGTCATACTCGCCGATATTCCAAACTCCGTACTTCATCCTTTTCCACCTGTTATCTTATTTTTATCATTTTGTTATTATAGCATTTTTCCGCCCTATCGACAATACTTTTCTTTGCTTGCCGCAGCGGATGAAGAGGAAAAAGACGAACCGTAACGCAAAAAACCGGAGCAGGAAATCCTGCTCCGGTTTTTGCGTTACTGCAGTTTCTTGGTAATGGTCAGGACGTTTTTGCCGCCCTCGTAGGCGTAGGCGACGCTGTCCATCGTCTTCTTGACCATGAAGATGCCCAATCCGCCGATCTTGCGATCTTCCGCCGAAAGCGTAACGTCGGGGTCGTCGCGCTGCAATGGGTCAAACGGCTTGCCGCTGTCCGTCAGCCGGATCGTTGCCGTGTTGTCCTCCACGCCGATTGCAATCGTCACGTTGCCGTCCGCGCCGTCGTAGGCGTAGTGCGCGACGTTGACGAACAGTTCTTCCACCGCAACGTCGATCTGCATCAGCGTTTTCGGCGGACAATCCGCCTTTTCCAGTTCGCCTTCCACGAACGCCAGCACCGTGCCGATCACGTCCACCTGCGCCGGGAACGTCTTTTCCGTCATTGCGGACGCACCTCCGAAATAGTCCAGCATCAGCATCGTCATATCGTCGAACTGCTCCGCGTCGCCGACGAAAGCATCGACGTTTTCCTTGACCGCCGGCAGCATCTGCTGCACGGTAAGCGCGGTATGTTCATTCAAAAACTGCCGCAGCCGCGCATCGCCGTAAAGCTCGTTATCGCGCCGCGTCGCCTCGGTCACACCGTCGGTATAGAGGAAGATCCGATCACCCGGCGCAAGCGTGAACTCCTGCGCCTTGTAGCGCATCTCCGGCATACCGGCAAGCACCAGACCGGCGCGTCCGCGCAGGAACTCAAAACTTCCGTCCTTGCGGTAGACCACAGGCGGATTATGCCCGGCGTTGGCGTAAGCAACGAAGCCCGTGCGCGTATCGATAATACCGATCCACGCCGTTACGAACATACCGGCATCGTTGCCTTCGCAAAGCTGATCGTTGGCGCGGTTGAAGATCTCATTGACGGGCAATCCCTCTTCCGCAAGGTTTTTGATCAGCGTTTTTGCGCGCATCATAAACATGGCTGCCGGCACGCCCTTGCCGGACACGTCCGCGATCAAAAACGCAATTCTGCCGCCGGGCAGCGCGTAGAAATCGTAAAAGTCGCCGCCGACTTCCTTCGCGGTGTGCATCGTTGCATAAAGATCCACTTCTTTCACGTCCGGGAACGCCGGAAACTGCGAAGGAAGGGCGGAAAGCTGGATGCTGCGTGCGAATTCCAGCTCCTTATCGATCCGAGCCGCCGCCTCGTCGATGTAATGCTTCAGCGTCGTAACGGTGGAGTTGATATCGTCCGAAAGCGAGGAGAATTCCGAACTGGCGCGCACGTCAACCGTAACCGACAGGTCGCCACCGATGATCTTCTCCAAGCCGCGGTTAATGGAGCGAATGTTGCGGACGATCAGATTTTTGATCACCATGTAGATCAGCGCAAAGAGCGTGGCAAAGATGATCACTTCCATAAAGGAATTGGTATAGGTCATCGCATCCCGCGCGGCGACGGCTTCCGCCACCGGCAGTACGCCCACGATAACGTAGTTTTCCGCAGTATCGTAGAGATAATACGCCGCTTCGCCGTAGATCGTTCCGCTCACGCGTGTAAGCGGCGGAACAGAAAGATCCACGCCCGTCGCCGTCAAATACCGCACGGCATGCTCCTGCGATTCGCTGACGATTCTGTCCGTGTTGTCGGCAATCAAAAGATAGCCCGTCGAGCCGACGTGGCGGTTTTGCGTCAAATCCTTCGTCTGCGCCGCAAAATGCTGCTGGAACATCGTCGCGTCATAGCCAACCTGAACGAATCCGCCGCTTGCCAAAATGCATCCGGCATATTTTCTCGCAAGCGCGGTATCGGTTTCATCATACGAAACGTTGCCGAACTGCTGAACAAACTCGCTTTTTCCGTCCAACAGCGTCAAAAATGCCTGCGACTGCTCACCGGAAGCCATGTTAAATCCCACGTAGTCCGGCTGCGTGCTTTCCGCAATGACGCCGGCGTCGTTTATAATGTTGATTTCCGAAACGCGATAACTGCGGCGAAGCGCATCAAGATCGTAATCGCCGTTTTCAATCTCCGACGCCACTTTGCGCGTAACGGCGAGCATTTCATGGTCGGATCGCTCGGTCAACTCCGCCTTGACGTCCGCAACATTGAGCTTCAGCAGATTATTCGCATCTACGTACGCCATATTCGTTTGCAGGATAAAGACGAAGCCGGTCGTGACGAAATACGCCGCAACGACGCTGACCAACATCCACGTCTGCACCTTTTGCGCAATGCTCTTGGCGCGACGTCCGCCGCGATCAAGACCGCTGCTCATGAGCGAAATACCGCCGATGGCAGCCGCGACAGCAAACGCATTCATCACGATCATCGGCACGGTGCAGATCTGCACGATCTCGTAACCGCGCGATGCGTCGGACAGGTGCGTCACGAAAATCAGCGACAGATGCACCACTTCGATTACGACAGCCGTCGCCGCGCCGAGACCGGCGGTGGGACGCTTGTCATCAAACATAAACTTCCGCAGCACCGCCGCGTAAAGACCGGCAAGAACCGTTGAAACCGAGCACGCCACGCGCGTATATTCGCCTGCGCCCCACGCCACGGCATACCATCGCTCCACGCCGCCGATCACACCGGAGAGAATGCCGGCAGGCGCGCCGAACAGCAGTCCGGCACACAGCGGCGCCGCATCGCGCACGTTTGCCGTCGCGCCGCCGATATCCACGCCGAACTCCGTGCCGCAAATGGATGCGCCGCCGAACAGCAGACCGAGTAAAATCTGCTGCACCCAGGTATTCCATTTCCCGAACGGCGTTTTCTTTTGCACCGCATACATCGCAAGCGAAAGCGCGGCAGGGATCAGCGACGTCAAAAAGAGACGGAGATATAGGTCCATTCCGATTTCCCCTCATTGTAAATAGTGATAGTTTATTGTATCAAACACGCCACAGAATGTCAATTTGATCTCCAAAAACACGCGCTGATGCAATGACATTCGGGGTTAAACAAAAGTACACTTTCGATTTACTCCTTCGTGCGTTCCAATACTTCCCTATCAAAACTTTTTGGTTTTTAAAAAATGTATAACAAAACTCCCGCGCTAAGGGCGGCGCAGATTAGGGAGTATGTAGGTTTTGAACCGCCCTTTTCCGCCCGTACTGCATTAAAAAATGAGGTCATCCGACAGGATGACCTCATTTTTGTGCTTTGTCCGGACGAAAAATTGCAGCTTCAAAACTGCGCAGCACCGTAAAGCGAG
>JAFSXE010000003.1 GCA_017444195.1 Oscillospiraceae bacterium | reverse complement strand
TTTCTAAATACGTTTCCAGCGGCTCGTCCAAAACAAAGAAGTGATGTGCCGATTGCAAAGCGCAGGTTTCATCTTCGGTTTCCAAAGAAATGCGGATCGGATCTTTTCCTTGCTCGTTTTGAAGCGCGGTCGCTAAATTGACTAGCGAGGTATCGGCATCCGATTCCAAGACGATGTTCCGACTGTCCGGAAAATCAAAACCGGTCAGCCAAACTTCTTGAAACCCGAGCGCTTTTAATTCCGCAAACTGAACAAGCAGATACTCTCGCGTGTGGTCCGCGCGCGGATCAAGACAGTAGCTTCCGTCAGCGTTCAACCACAGCGCGCCGCCGCGAATTTGGAGCGAATCGTTGTGAAACGCCTCAGCATTTGTGCGGTCGGCAAATGCCGGAAGTGCAGCAATCAGATATACGTTCTGCGCTTTTGCTGCGTCAATGAGATGCAAAAAAGCGTCTGCGGAATCCTCGCTATAGGAAGTGTTCTCCAGCGCTGTCGGGTAGAGGAACGTCCCGGTATTTGTTTTTGCCGGCAGCATCATGGCGGAAATGTGCGTGAGCTCCGCTTCCGCATTCCGAAGGGCGGCGCGATCGTTTGCCTGTTCTACCGTCAGATAGATACCGCGAAGATGCGTGGCGGCGGCATTTGCCGCGGATTCCGATCGCTCCTGCACAAGCTGAAAATCCGTCTGTTCCGGGGGCATCGTTTCGGATGTGTTATCACGTGCCGGCTCATATTGAATGTGCGCGCCGTCGCTGTCGTAGACGATAAACCGTCCGAGATAGAAGAATCGGATCAGACACAAAATCAAAATGATCGCAAGAACGATGGCGATCCACTTACAACATCGTCGCAACCGTGCTTTTTGCTGATAGGAGAGAACGAACAATTCACATCCTCCTTTCGCAGACAAAGCAGCGCCAACCGTCCTGCGCAAAGCGCCGGGTAATGAACAGCCTGCTTTGTTCAAGTGCGGCGGCAACTTCCGCTTCTCTGGTATCAATGATGCCGGAGCAAAGGAAGGTGCCGTTTTCTTTGAGAAACTGTTTCACATTTGGCGCAAGTGCGATAATGACGTCGGCAACGATGTTGGCGATCACGATATCGGCAGGCGCTGCTGCCAATTCGTTTCTGATTGCTGCATCTGCCAGTACGTTGCCTGTTTTTGCATTTAGCCGCTGACCAGCCAGGCCGTTACAGGCGGCATTGCTTCGCGCAACGTCTTCGGCTTTGGGGTCGATGTCAATGGCTACCGCATTTGCTGCACCGAGCAGCAGGGAAGTGATTGCTAAGATCCCGCTTCCGCTGCCGAGATCGGCAACGGTTTCGCCGCCGCGGATGATCGTTTCCAGCGCACGCATACACATTTGCGTGGAAGCGTGCTGCCCGGTGCCGAAGATCAATCCGGGATCGAGAACGACGGGAATCCTGCCGCCTGTTTCGGCTTCTTTCAGCCATTCGGGGAGCACGATCAGTTTTTCCCCGATGGGGATCGGCTGATAGTATTCTTTCCAGTTGTTCTCCCAGTCTTCATCTTGGCAGACTTTCGTCGAAACGTGCAGCGTGCCGAAGTCTGTATTGGAAAACTGTGAGCGAACGGCGTCAAGCGAGGATTTTAGCCGCTGCAATTCACTTTCGCTTTTTGCCTGATCAACGTAAAGGCGAATTTGCGATTTACCGGCCATTGCCGATCGCAGCGCATCATCAACATAATCCCAATTCGGACGGGTTTCGTCCAAGAAATCAGAGAATTCCGTCTCGTCTTCTACGGTCAAACTATCATAACCGCATTGCTCCAAATAGGCTGCAAGCAACTCAATACCGCCGCTTGCCGTTTCAATGGTGCATTCCAACCATTGCACGCCCGCACCGCCTCCTTTCATCCCGTATAGTTTACTCGAAAAAGCAAAGAATGACAAGAGATAAGAGTTTATTTTTTGCCGCTAATCGTGTATAATAAGGAAACAATAGCGAAAGGTGACTGAAACGTGGAAAGAATGGAGATCCTGCCGGGCGTCACGCTGACGGCAGTACAGATGCAAAAATTCAAAACCGGATCGCTTAGCGTCAACTTTTTGCGCCCATTATGCAAAGAAGAAGCGCCGCTGAATGCGCTGCTGCCGAGCGTACTTCTGCGAGGCACCGTGCATTATCCCGATATGCGATCCCTTTCTGCGGCGCTGGAGGAGTGTTACGGCGCGGAGATCGGCGGCACGGTGCGAAAGAAGGGCGAGGTGCAGGCGGCCGGACTGTATGCCGATTTTATGGATGACCGGCTGGCGGCAGGCGAACAGGTGGCGCAGCGCGTTGTGTCTCTTGTTGCGGAGATCCTTTTGCGTCCGCGTATGGAAAACGGCTGTTTCTGCGCCGATTTTGTAAAGCAAGAGCAAGACAATCTGATCAATGCCATACGCAGCAGAATCAACAGCAAACGTGCTTACGCAGCGTCACAGACCGTTAAGGCGATGTTTCGAGGCGAAGCGTATGCGGTGGACCGCTTGGGTGAAGAAGCCGAGGCGTCGGCGATCACACCAACGTCGTTGACGGAATATTATCGCCGGTGGCTTTCCGAGTCGCCGATTGAGATTTGCTATATCGGCAGTCTTTCTGCAAACCAAATCGCAACGATGCTCACGCAGGCGTTTTCTGATCTTCCGCGCACCACGCTTGTTCACCCGACGACAACGATTCTTTCTTTACGGCGTGAGCCGCAGGAGATCCGCGAAACGATGGATATTACGCAAGGCAAACTCTGTCTCGGCTTCCGAACGGATTTGACCGCACGTGATCCGGAGTGGACGGCAATGACGGTATTTGCAACCGTTTACGGCTCCGGCGTTACCAGCAAACTGTTTTGCAACGTTCGGGAAAAGCAGTCGCTTTGTTACTATGCAGCCGCGTCACTTGAACGATTCAAGGGGCTTATGCTCGTTTCATCCGGGATTGATTTTGAACAGTTTGAGACGGCGAAAGCGGCAATTTTGCGCGAATGGAAAGCGTGCTGTGACGGTGTGATCAGCGAAACGGAACTTTCCTCGGCGAAGACGCAGCTCATTTCCTCGCTTCAAGCGTTGGAGGATTCTCCTGCGCAAATGGATGAGTCCTATTTGGGGCAGGCAATTTGCGGTGTCTGGTGCGATATAACAGACCGCATAGAGGATATTCGTGCGGTTACGGTTGACGATGTTTCCGCGGCAGCGCAGCGCTTGGTGTTAGACACAGTGTACTTTTTGGAGGGAGCGGAAGCATGAAACGAATGGAGTACGCCGATATCGGCGAAACATGTTATACTGCGACGCTGCCTAACGGATTGCAGATCCGTGTAATACCCAAACCGGATTTTCACCGCATTTATGCGTTTTACGCTGTTCATTACGGGTCCATTGACACGACTTTTTCCGTCGGTGGCGAAAAGTTCCGGACGCCGGACGGCGTGGCGCACTATTTGGAACATAAGATGTTCGATATGCCCTACGGTGACGCCATGAGCCGTTTTGCCGATTACGGCGGAAATCCCAACGCATTTACCTCACATACGATGACGGCGTACTATTTTGACTGTACCGAGCGATTTGAAGAAAACGTAACGACGCTGCTGGAATTTGTATCTACGCCGTATTTCACGCAGAAAAGCGTGGAAAAGGAGAGCGGCATTATTGCGCAGGAGATCCGCATGTATGAAGACAGCGCGGGATCGCGTGTCTATGACGATCTGTTTCGCGCCATGTACGAGCATCACCCGATCCGTGTACCAATTGCGGGAACGGTTGATTCGATTCAAGAAATAACGGCAGACACGTTAACGCAGTGCCACGCGGCATTTTATGCGCCATCGAACGCGCTGCTTTGCGTGATGGGAAACGTAGATGCCGATCGGGTTGCGGAGATCGCCGAAAAGGTGTTGCCGAAAAAGAACGTTCCGATTGCCGCGCACGATTACGGAGCGGCGGAGTCGATGCGCGCTCCCCAGCGGCGGACGTTGCGAAAAATGGAGGTTTCCATGCCGACGTTTGTTGCCGGCTTCAAAGCCGAGCCTGCGGCATTCGGAGCAGAAACGATGAAAGCAGAGTTTCTCGGTGATCTTGCGGCGGATCTTCTTACCGGTATTTCTTCGCCGATATATCAGAAACTTTATGAGCAGGGGCTGATCGATGCGTCCTTCTCCGCCGGTTATGAGTCCGTTACGGGTGCGGCGATGTTTTCCGTCAGCGGCGACAGTCGCGACCCCGAAGCGGTGACGAACGCTGTTATGCGCGAAGCAGAGCGAGCCGCGAAAAGCGGCTTTGACGAGGCGTACTTTGCGCGGATGATGAAGGCGACACTTGGACGCAAATTGCGCGATCTGGATAGCTTTGAAAGCACCTGTTACCGTATGTGTGAATACGCTTTTGCCGGTGTGGATTACTTTTCGTTCCGCAACGTGCTGCAATCGATTACGAATGAGGACGTGCGGCTTTTTCTTGAAAATTGCATTCGGGAAGAGCGCTGCACGCTTTCCGTTATCACGCCGAAAGGGGAGAAATGAGATGCTGCTGACTGCTACGGTACTTGTACCGCCGTCCTCACCGATTACCTTTCCGTCTTTGGGGTTAACGATCACGTGGAGCGAGCGCGTTTTTCCAAACGCCGCCGTTCCGATTATCAGCAATATCCGCTGGTACGGCGTGCTGATTGCGCTGGGCTTTTTGCTTGCGGTGGTCTATGCCAACCGCCGCTGCAAGCAGTTCGGCGTGACACAGGAGCAGATTTTAGATATGCTCCTTGCTGCCGTTCCGGCTGCGATCGTCTGCGCGCGCATTTATTACTGCGTTTTCTATTGGGAACTGTTTGAGGATGATCCGATCTCCTGTCTCTATATTTGGGAGGGCGGCATCGCAATCTACGGCGCGATTCTCGGCGCGGTTGCCGCCGTGCTGCTCTATTGCAGGTTTTCCAAAGTACCGCTCGGTCCGATGGTGGATATCGGCGCGCTTGGACTACTCATCGGGCAGAGCGTGGGGCGCTGGGGCAATTTTATGAATCGCGAGGCATTCGGCGCAGAAACAACGTCGTTTTTCCGCATGGGGCTGATCGACTATAGCGGCAAGCTTGCATACTATCATCCGACGTTTCTCTATGAATCCCTTTGGAATCTGCTGGGCTTTTTGCTGCTGCACTTCTATTCCAAAAAGCGAAAATACGACGGAGAAATCTTTACGTTGTACGTGGCGTGGTACGGATTCGGGCGCGGACTGATTGAGGGACTTCGGACGGACAGCTTGATGCTTTTTTCCACAGGTATCCGCGTCAGTCAACTCGTCGGGTTTGTCTCCTGCCTTACCGCGCTTGCGGTGTGGTGCTATGTGCGTCTGTATCGCCGCCCGACGGGGGATAACCGCTTTGTACATCAAATGTGAATAACTTGTAAAATTTCGGCGAATATGCGCCAAACGACGCATTTCGTGCTATACTGATGACAGTAAAAAGAAGGGGGAATCTTCGATGCTGAATTTTGAAGATCTTAAGGATACTGCACTTTTGACTGCGCAACAGGCGGCGGCAAAGGCAAAAAGTCTTGCCGCGATCGCAAAGGCGAATCTCTCCATTGTGAACGAGGAGGGGAAAATCCGTAAGGCGCAGATGGAGCTTGGTAAACTGTTCTACCGTGATTACGTTGTCGGTGCGGAAATGGATAGCGCGGAGTATCTTCCGTGGTGCGAGAAAATCAACGAGTCGAACGCGGTGATTGAAGATCTGCGCGCTATGGTGGATGATCTGAAATCCGGCGCTGATCCGGATGATGTCGTTGTTGCACAGGCGGAGTCCGAAGAGCCGCTGAACGAAACGGCGGAAGACGAGAACAACGCGGAACAAGCAGAGACGGAAGAATAATTACTTAGCAAGCAGGCGTACATCTATCGGATGTATGCCTGTTTTTTTGTTGACACCGGCTGCAAAGTATAGTATTCTAATCGTAGCCATCAAGGAAGGATGCGATAGAGAATGAAGGACCTTTTTGAGAAATGTTTGAACTATACTGCCGCGGATGAACTGCGTGAGCAGGACTTGTTCCCGTATTTCCGCGAGCTGCAATCCCGTCAGGATACCGAGGTCATCATGGAAGGCAAACGCCGCATCATGCTCGGTTCGAATAACTATCTTGGCTTGACCACGAATAAAGAAGTGCAGGCGGCGGCGGAAGCGGCGCTGAAGCAGTACGGTACGGGCTGCTCCGGCTCGCGTCTGCTTAACGGCACGCTGGTGCTGCATCTTGAATTTGAAAAAGAGATGGCAAAGTTTCTCCGTAAAGAGGACGTTGTCACGTTCTCCACGGGATTCCAGTCCAATCTCGGCATTATTTCGTCGCTCGTTTCGCTCGGTGATTACGTGATTTGCGACCGTGAAAACCACGCTTCGATTTATGACGGCTGCAAACTGTCCTATGGCAAGATGCTCCGTTATCACCATTCGGATATGGCAGAGCTGGAAAAATGCCTGCAGAAAGTGCCGGAAAACGCCGGATGTCTCGTTGTTACGGACGGCGTGTTCTCCATGGGCGGCGACATTTGCAACTTGCCGGAGATCGTGCGTCTTGCGAAAAAGTACGGTGCGCGCGTGATGGTCGATGATGCCCACTCGCTGGGTATTCTCGGCGAAGGCGGACGCGGCACGGCTAGCCATTTCGGACTTGAAAACGAAGTGGATATCTATATGGGTACGTTCTCTAAAACGTTGGCTTCGCTCGGCGGCTATATGGCTGCCAGCGCGAAAGTCTGCGACTACGTTCGCTGCAATTCGCGCCCGTATATTTTCTCTGCTTCCGTTACGCCGATTTCGATTGCTACGGCGATTGCCTCGCTGCGTCAGTTGGAGCAGCATCCGGAACTTCAGACGCAGCTGCAGTCGATTTCCCAGTATATGCGCGACAAACTCCATGCGAAGGGCGTGAAGATCATGGACGCGCAGACGCCGATCATTCCGATTTATACGTATGATCCGATCGTGACGCTGAAAGCTCAGAAAGAACTGTATGACCGCGGCGTTTACGTCAATGCGACGCTGCCGCCCGCCTGCGCACCTGGCGAGTGCCTGCTGCGCTGCAGCCTGATGGCTACGCATACGACGGCGCTCGTGGACGAAGCGGTAGATATTATTGCCGACGTTCTTTCGCACTACGATCTCCATGCGTAAGACGGCAATCGTTACCGGCGGTACGTCGGGGATCGGGCTTTTTGCAGCAAAAGAACTGAAAAAGCGCGGTTACACGGTCTATACGGTCAGCCGCCGCGAAAACGGCGACAGGGATTTGCTTCATATTTCTGCGGATATTACGAACGAAGAAGATGTTCAGCGTGCGGTCACGCAGATTCTTCAGCAGCAGGGAATCATTGATCTTTTGATCAACTGCGCCGGCTTTGGCATATCCGGGTGTGTTGAATTTACGGAAACGGCGGATGCCAAACGGCAGTTTGACGTCAATTTCTTCGGCATGGTCAATATGACGCGTGCGGTGCTCGGCGTGATGCGTAAGCAGAAACGCGGCCGCATTGTGAATATCAGTTCCGTTGCCGCACCGGCTGCGATTCCGTTCCAAACGTACTATTCCTGTACGAAGGCGGCGATCAACGACTATACGCTTGCGCTTGCCAATGAGGTTCGCCCTTATGGTATTACCGTCTGCGCCATTATGCCGGGCGATATCCGGACCGGCTTTACGGCGGCGCGGGATAAATCCTGCCGCGGCAACGAGGAATACGGCGGTCGTATTTCACGTTCGGTTGCGTCTATGGAGCACGATGAACAGCACGGCATGAGTGCGGAACGCGCAGGAAAGTACGTTGCGCGTGTTGCAGCAAAGAATTCGCATAAACCGCTTTATGCAATCGGCTTTTCCTATAAAGCGATCTGTGTTCTTTTGAAACTCCTGCCGGCTCGTCTGGCAAACTACTTGGTCGGACTGTTGTATGCAAAATAAAAAATAGGCGGTTTCGTCTGAAACCGCCTATTTTTTATTGACAATGTGCTTTGACGAGTGTAAAATGTTTTCAGTGAATCCGGTAAGTAAGGCTACCGTGGGGATACGGACTGCTGCCGCAAAATGGTGGAGACACCATGCGCTGGTTTGAGCAGGCAATGTCGATCTAAGGCATGGTCTAATGCAGTTACACAGCCCCACGATGCTAAAGCTCAAACGGTCGCGCTGTGTTTTTTGCGTGTGCGTCCGTTTCGGGCGCACACGCTTTTTTTGTGAGGTGAGAGTATGGACGCAAATAGTTCCGGCAGTTCGGATCATGGGCGAAGTCGGCTGCATCGCGGCGCGTTTGCGTCCGTTGCAGCATAAGAGCGCTTTGCCTGTTTACTTCAATTTTGAGGAGGCAGGAAAATGACAAATGAAACCATTCAGTCGTTGCAGGACGTGATTATGCCCCTGCTCGAACAAAAGAAATACGCCTCGCTCCGCGATGTGATCCATACGCTCAACGCGCCGGATCTTGCATCAATTTTGGAGCAGGTGCCCGAAAACGCGCTGCCGATCCTGTTTCGGCTGCTGCCGAAAGAACTCGCAGCTGATACCTTTGCATTTTTGAACAGCGACGTGCAGGAGACGCTGATTACCGGGCTTTCGGACAGTGAGCTGCGCGAAGTCGTCGATGAGCTTTACGTGGACGATGCGGCGGACCTTGTTGAGGAGATGCCGGCAAACGTTGTCAGCCGCGTACTCAGTCAGGCGAGTCCGGAAAAGCGACGGATGATCAATGAAATTTTGAATTATCCCGAGGACTCCGCCGGCAGCATTATGACAACGGAGTACGTTTCGCTCCGCCCGAATATGACGGTCGAAGAGGCGATTGCTCGTATTCGCCGCGACGGCGTGGACAAAGAGACGATCAATACTTGTTTCGTCGTTGATGACAAACGCAGTTTGCTTGGTATGCTGACGATTCGCGCGATCATTCTTGCCAAAGAACAGACGCTGCTTGGCGACTTGATGAATGAAAATGTCGTTTCCGTCACGACAACGGAAGACCAGGAAACCGTTGCGTCCATGATGGCGCGTTACGACTTGACCTCAATTCCCGTTGTCGATGGGGAAGGGCGCCTAGTCGGTATCGTCACGATCGATGACGTGGTTGACGTTCTCGTGGAAGAGGCAACCGAGGATATTGAAAAGATGGCGGCTATTACGCCGTCCGATAAACCGTATATCCAAACGTCCGTGTTGGAGATTTGGAGTAAGCGTATCCCGTGGCTGCTGCTGCTTATGATTTCAGCGACGTTTACCGGACTGATTATTGCGCGGTTTGAGAACGCGCTGGCATCTGTGGTCGTGCTGACGATGTATATTCCGATGCTGATGGATACAGGCGGCAACTCCGGCAGTCAGGCTTCCGTTTCCATTATCCGCAGCCTTTCGCTGAATGAGATTGAATTTTCCGATCTTTTGCGTATCGTTTGGAAAGAGTTCCGTGTTGCCATTCTCTGCGGTCTGTCGCTGGCGATTGTGGGATTTGCAAAGATGATGCTGCTGGATCACGTGGGCGTCTCTGTGGCAATCGTTGTTTCGCTGACAATGCTGCTGACGGTTATTGCCGCAAAACTAATCGGCAGTACGCTGCCGATGGTAGCCAAAAAAATCGGCTTAGACCCTGCGGTTTGCGCCAGTCCCTTTATCACCACAATGGTGGACGCGCTGTCGCTGCTGATATATTTCTCCATTGCAACGGCGTTGCTTCATTTGGCATAAGCGTTTGGTTGTGTTGTTTTTCTTTGTTTTTGCCCTGCGCAACTGCGCAGGGCAAAAAATATGCAATTTTACTATATTATGAAAAAGTGTTTTGACGAAATATTGGCGTTTTTTTCCGTGAAAATGATTGACATTTTGTTGTTAAAACGCTATCATATACGTGAATCCAATACAATCCAACATAAAACAAATGCGGATTGCCGTGCAAAAGTTGATTTTGCACGGATTTTGGCGTGAAAAACTATGAAATAGGAGTGAAACATATGGCAGTTGGCGTTCTGATGCCAAAAGAGGGCATCACTGTAGAATCCTGCATCATGGGTGCATGGAAGAAGAAAGTCGGCGACGCAGTAAAAGAGGGCGACATTCTCTTTTCCTACGAAACCGATAAAGCGGAGTTTGAGTGCGCTTCGACCGCGACCGGCACGCTGCTGGCAACGTTCTACGGCGAAGGTGATGAAGTACCTTGCCTCGTAAACGTTTGCGCCGTCGGCAACCCCGGTGAAGATTTCAGCGCACTGGATCCTCGCGGCGCTGCCGCGGCGCCTGCTGAAGCCGCACCTGCACCTACTGCTGCGCCCGCACCGGCTGCCCCCAAGGCTGCGCCGACCGGGCCGGTTGCTAAAGCGGTAATCATGCCGAAGGAAGGCATCACCGTTGAGTCTTGCATCATGGGTGCGTGGAAGAAGAAAGTCGGTGACGCCGTCAACGAAGGCGACGTGCTCTTTACATACGAAACCGACAAAGCAGAGTTTGAGTGCGCTTCGACCGCGTCCGGTACGCTGCTTGCAACGTTCTACGGCGAAGGCGATGAAGTGCCTTGCCTCGTAAACGTCTGCGCGGTCGGCAACCCCGGCGATGATTTTGAATCGCTGCGTCCGGGCGCCGCTGCGGAAGCTGCACCGGCTGCCGTTGAGGCGCCGAAGGCTGCCGCTCCGGCCGTTGCGCCTGCTGCGGTTGCGGCGCAGCCGGCAACTGCCATTTCTCCGCGCGCCAAGAATCTTGCCGAGCGCGCAAACGTTGATATTTCGCTGGCGTCCGCAACCGGTCCGAACGGTCGCGTGATCGAACGCGATATCCGCAAACTTATGGAAGAAGGCAAGACGATTACCGAACAGCCCGCAGCCGCAGCGCCTGCTGCACAGGCTGCTGCGCCTGCACCGCAGACCGATGCTGAATTTGAGGACGTCAAGTTCTCGTCTGTCCGTAAGGCGACTGCGAAGGCAATGATGAAGTCCCTGTCGACGACCGCGCAGCTCACGCTGCAGTTCTCGTTCGACGCAACGCAGATCCAGCAGTATCGTGCTATGGTTAAGCCGCTGGAAGGCGATGTTGCCAAGATTTCGCTCAACGACATGGTGATGTTTGCTGTGGCGAAGAGCCTGGCTGCTTGCCCGGACCTGAATGCCAACATGATCGACGATACCACGCTTCGCCGTTTCAAGCACGTCAACTTGGGTTTTGCCTGCGATACGCCGAAGGGACTGCTCGTTCCCGTGATCCGCAATGCCGATACCAAATCGCTGCTGCAGATTGCGCTGGAAGGTAAAGCGCTCGCCGCCAAGGCGCGTGACGGCAAACTCTCGCCCGATGAGATGTCCGGCGGCACGTTCACCGTTTCGAATATCGGTTCGTTTGGCTGCGAGGCGTTTACGCCCGTCATTAACCCGCCGCAGACCGGCATTCTCGGCGTCTGCAATATCCAGACGAAGATCAA
Source organism: Oscillospiraceae bacterium (assembly GCA_017444195.1). Lineage (GTDB taxonomy): Bacteria > Bacillota > Clostridia > Oscillospirales > Oscillospiraceae > RGIG3566. Next base: position 6,154 of record JAFSXE010000003.1, on the reverse strand, counting down.
GTCCGCAAAGGACGGTCAGATCGTGACCTATCCGGCGATGGGTCTTTCCCTGACAATCGACCACCGCGTGCTCGACGGTGCGCCCGGCGCACGCTTTATGTCCACGCTGTGCAAGAATCTTGAAAACTTTATGACGCTGCTCGCGCAGTAACGAAAGGATGGCAATTTCTATGAGTCAGTATGATGTAGTCGTCATCGGCGGCGGTCCCGGCGGTTATCTCTGTGCCGAGCGTGCCGCGCAAGCCGGCTTGAAGGCTGCGGTGATCGAAAAGCGTGCGCTTGGCGGCACTTGCCTGAACGAGGGTTGTGTTCCGACCAAGAGTTTCCTCTACTGTGCCAAGCAATATGCTTCTGCAAAGCACGGCGCAAATTACGGCGTGAGCGCGGAAAATGTGAAGATTGATCATGCTGCCGTTGTCGAGCGCAAGAATAAGGTTGTGAAAACGCTTGTCGGCGGCGTCGGCAGCACGATGAAGGCAAACGGCATTAAGGTCTATACCTGTGAAGGCAAGATCAAAGGTCGCGGCGCAGACGGCAATTTCGAAGTGCTGGCAGGCGAAGAAGTTCTTACCTGTGACCGCATCGTGATTGCGTCCGGCTCGGTTACCGCCGTGCCGCCCGTTCCCGGTCTGAAAGAAGGACTGGCTTCCGGCTTCGTCGTAACGAACAGGGAAGTGCTCGATCTGAAAGAACTGCCGAAGAGCATCGTCTGCATGGGCGGCGGCGTAATCGGTTTGGAAATGGCGTGCTATTTTGCGACGGTCGGCGTGAAAGTGACCATCGTTGAGATGATGCCGAAGATCGCCGGTCCGACGGATGCCGACATCTGCGACAACCTGATGAAAACTTATGCCAAGGAAGGTATGGAGTTCAAACTGAACGCCAAGGTGCTGGAGATCGGCGCCAACAGCGTTACTTACGAAGACGCGGAAGGCAAACATACCATTGAGTGCGATAAGGTGCCGCTCTCCGCCGGCCGCCGTGCCGACGTGTCTACGGTGAACGTTGAAGCGCTGCAGATTCAGACAGAACGCGGCGCAGTCGTGACGGATCGCCATATGTGCACGAACGTGCCGGGCGTCTACGCGATCGGCGACTGCAACGGCAAACTGATGCTTGCGCATACCGCCTATCGTGAAGCGGAGGTTGCCGTGCATCATATGATCGGCGTGAAGGATGAAATGCGCTACGAAGCCATTCCGTCGGTTATTTACACGACGCCGGAAGTTGCCTGTGTCGGTGAAACCGAAGACGGCGCGAAGAAAAAGAACCTCAACGTCAAGGTCGTTAAGGTGCCGATGATGTATTCCGGCCGCTACGTTGCCGAGACGATGAACGGCGACGGCTTCTGCAAACTCGTCTATGACGTGGACCGCAAGTGCCTGATCGGTGTGCAGATGATCGGCAACTACGCTTCCGAGATGATCTACGGCGCCGCCATGATGCTCGAAACGGAAATGCCGGTCGAGCAGCTGAAAAAGATCGTATTCCCGCACCCGACGGTCTGCGAAGTCATTCGCGAAGGACTGTTCATGCTGTAATAAATAACCGAAAGGATTGAATTGTTATGCCGAAATCGCTTTATGTTGATCCCGTAAAGACCCGCGCCGCGGGCAAGATCCATTTCAAGGACATTCCCGTTTGCGCGTACAAGAAGACTGTCAAACAGGAACTGGAAGAGGGCAACTACACTAAGGAAGACCTCATCCGCATCTACCGCGACATGGCGATCTGCCGTGAATTTGAGCATATGCTCACCCAAATCAAGACGCAGGCCGTCTATAACGGCGTAGAAACCACGTATCCCGGTCCGGCACACCTGTCGCTCGGTCAGGAATCCTCCTGCGTCGGCGAAGCGTATCTGCTCGATCAGGACGATATCACGTTCGGCAGCCACCGCAGCCATAGCGAAATATTGGCGCGCGGCCTCAGCAGCATCTATAAGATGAAAGACAAAGAACTGCTGGACATTATGGAAAACTTCCTCGGCGGTCATACGCTCGAAGCCGTCCGCAAGTTTGCGGACACGAAGGACGTCAAGGAACTTGCCATCCGCTTCCTGCTTTACGGCACGGTTGCAGAGATCTTTGCCCGTGAAAACGGCTTCCATCACGGCATGGGCGGCTCGATGCATGCGTTCTTCCTGCCGTTCGGCATCTACCCGAACAACGCCATCGTCGGCGGTGCGGCGCCTGTTTCCACCGGTGCAGCGCTCTACAAAAAAATCAACGAGAAGAAGGGCATGGTCATCTGCAACATCGGCGATGCGTCGCTCGGCTGCGGCCCTGTCTTTGAGAGCATGAACTTTGCGGCGATGGATCAGTTCCGCACGCTGTGGGAGGATGGCAAGAAGACGGCGCTGCCGATCATCTTCAACATCTTCAATAACTCTTACGGCATGGGTGGCCAGACCCGCGGCGAAACGATGGCATACGATATGCTCGCCCGTCTCGGCGCCGGCATCACGCCGAACCAGATGAACGCCGAGCGCGTGGACGGTTGGAATCCGCTTGCCGTCATCGATGCTTATAAGCGTAAGAGAGAGGCAATCAAGAAGGGCGAAGGCCCCGTTCTGCTCGACGTTGTTACGTACCGTCTTGTCGGCCACTCGACCTCTGACCAGAATGCCTATCGTACCAAAGAGGAAATCGAAGATTGGCGTTCCTACGACCCGATTGTCAAGTTCCGCGAGGAACTCGTCAAGGCGGGCGTTGAGAGTGATAAGTTCTTTGAGAACCTGCTCAAGGAAACCGCAGACCGCATGACGATGATCTGCAAGGGCGCTGCTGATCCGGCGATCAGCCCGTACGTGGACTTCGACAAGCAGCCGGATTACATTGAAAAACTGATGTTCTCGAACCAGACCGTTCGTTCCATGGCGCCGGACGCGAAGAACAATGTCCTCATGCCGAAGGAGCAGACGAAGCGTTGGCAGGCGATCCAGTCCCACGAGCGTTTTGCGTTCAAGGACGGCAAGCCCATCTCCAAGATCAAACTTTATAACATCCGCGACGCAATTGCCGAGCCGATGATCAATAAGTATTATGAAGATCCGACGCTCACCGCGTACGGCGAAGACGTCCGTGACTGGGGCGGCGCATCTGCTGTCTACCGTGACTTTATGGAGTTCCTGCCGCATTCCCGTCTGTTCAACGCGCCGATCTCCGAAGCGGCGATCGTCGGCACCGGCGTCGGCTATGCCATGATGGGCGGCCGTGCAGTTGTTGAGATCATGTATGCGGACTTCCTCGGCCGCTGCGGCGACGAAGTTTTCAACCAGATGTCCAAGTGGCAGGCAATGTCCGCCGGCATTCTGAAGATGCCGCTGGTGCTGCGTGTCTCTGTCGGTGCGAAGTACGGCGCACAGCATTCGCAGGATTGGGTTGCGCTCGTTGCGCATATCCCCGGTCTGAAAGTCTTCTTCCCGGCGACGCCGTATGAAGCAACGGGCATCATGCAGTCCGCGCTGAACGGCACCGATCCCTGCATCATCTTCGAAAGCCAGCGTATCTACGATAAGGGCGAAGAGTTCCATGAGGGCGGCGTGCCTGCCGAAGAGTATGAATGGCCGGTCGGCGGCGTGAACAAAGTTCGCGACGGCAAGGACCTTACCATTCTTACCATCGGCGCGACGCTGTACCGCGCGCTTGACGCAGCCAAGGAGCTGAGCGAGAAGTACGGCATGGAAGCCGACGTCATCAACCTGCCGTCGCTTGTGCCGCTGGATTATACCGATCTGATCGCGTCGGTCAAGAAGACCGGTCGTGTCGTGTTGGCGTCCGATGCCTGCGCACGCGGCAGTTTCCTCAACGATATTGCGCAGAATCTCTCGTCGCTCTGCTTTGACTATCTCGATGCGCCTCCCGTCGTTGTCGGTGCGAAGAACTGGATCACACCGCCGCATGAATTCGACGACCGCTTCTTCCCGCAGGCAGAGTGGATCGTGGACGCAGTCAATGCAAAGATCGTTCCGATCCCCGGCTACGTTTCCAAGACCACGCCGACGGAAGCCGGTTTCATCAAAACCTCGAAAGCCGGCGTCTGATGGATTTTTCAGCAAAGAAAGCAGTTCTGTTTGATCTGGACGGTACGCTAATCGATACGCTTGCTGATATCACCGCGAGCGTCAATCACACGATGGAGTGCCTCGGTTATCCGCAATGCACGCTGGAACAGGTGCGTTCGTATATCGGCAACCCTGCGCCTATGCTGCTGCGCAGCGCAATGCCGCAGGGTGCGAGTGACGACGATGTGCAAAAGGCGCTCAGCATCCACATTCCGTTCTATGAAGCGCATAGCATGGAACAGACGGCATGCTTTCCCGGTGCGCAGGAGTTTTGCCGCTATCTGCATGAGCGCGGCGTAAAGATCGGTCTGATTACCAATAAGGTGCAGCCGACATCGGAAGTAATGATGTCGCACTATTTCAGCGGTATACCGTTTGACCTGATTTGGGGCAACGACGGCAAGAGAAAAACGAAACCCGATCCCGAATCCGGTGCGCTTGCGTGTGTAACGCTCGGTGTCAAGCCGTCTGACGTGCTTTTTGTCGGCGATGGCGATACGGACATGGCGTTTGCTGCCAAGTGCGGATTTACCGCCTGCGGCGTCTCCTGGGGCTATCGTTCGCCGGATGTGCTGCGCGAGTACGGCGCAGATCTGATCGTCGATTCGTTCGCAGAACTGCAAGCAATGTTTTAAGTAAAAAAGCAGGAGTCATAAGACTCCTGCTTTTTTGCAGTAAAAACCGGACTTCCGAGCAATCGGAAGTCCGGTTTTGCAATTTGGATTAGTCGTTGAAGCCCTCGCGTGCGGCATAGGTCGTATGCAGCAGCTCGTGCGCCTTGTGGCTGTTGGGCTCGCCGAGGAACGCTTTATACAGCTCCTGGATCTGCGGATTGTTGTGCGACTGACGGATGGCGTGACGCTCGTCCTCAGAGTACAGCGCCTTGGCGCGTTTCTCTTTGTAGGTGTCGAGAATGTCGTCATCTTCGTTCGGCAGGAACGCCGGACGGACGTACGGCTGACCGCCGCCGTTGATGCAGCCGCCCGGGCAGCCCATGATCTCGATGAACGTGTAGGGGGATTTGCCCTCACGGATCTGATCGAGCAGGACCTTTGCGCCGCGCATACCGCTGGTAACGGCAACTTTGATCTTCGTGCCGGCGAGATCAAACTCCGCTTCACGGATGTTCTCAAAACCGCGGACCTCGTGGAAGACGATGCCTTCGCGCTCTTTGCCGGTCAAGGCGAAGTGCGCGGTACGCAGTGCGGCTTCCATAACGCCGCCGGTCACACCGAAGATGACGCCGGCGCCGGTTGCATCGTGGACGATGTCACGATCGAAATCTTCGTCGGGCAGCTTCTTGAAGTTGATGCCGGCACGACGGATGACTCTGCCGAGTTCGCGCGTCGTCAAAACGGCGTCAACGTTGCGCAGACCGCCGTTTTCAAGCTGCGGACGCTTCTCTTCAAACTTCTTGCAGGAGCAGGGCATGATCGAAACGACGAACATATCCTTCGGATCGACGCCGATCTTTTCAGCGTAGTAGGTCTTCAGAATCGCGCCGAACATTTCGTGCGGGGACTTGCAGGAGGACAGGTGATCAAGAAGATCGCCGTAGTTATACTCTGCATAGTTGACCCAGCCGGGGGAGCAGGACGTGATCATCGGCAGTTTGCCGCCGTTTTTCACACGGTCGAGCAGCTCGTACGCCTCTTCCATAATGGTCAGATCGGCGCCAAAGTCGGTATCGAAGACCTTCTTATAGCCGAGGCGGCGAAGGGCAGCAGCCATCTTACCGGTGACCGGCGTGCCGATCGGCATATCGAACTCTTCACCGAGTGCAGCGCGAACGGCAGGAGCAGTCTGGACGACAACGTACTTGCCGGCCTTCATAGCCTCGTCGATCTTGGTGATTTCGGACTTCTCCATCAGCGCGCCGGTCGGGCAGACGTTGATGCACTGACCGCACATGATGCACGGAGAGTTGATGAAGCTTCTGTTTTCCGCCGGAGCAACAATCGTCTTAAAGCCGCGATTTTCGAAGCCGAGGATGCCCATATCCTCACCGTGTGCCGCTTTGCAGCGCGCAACGCAGCGACCGCAGAGGATGCACTTCGAGGTGTCGCGAACGATGGTGGGGGTGAGTTC
>JAFSXE010000016.1 GCA_017444195.1 Oscillospiraceae bacterium | reverse complement strand
GTGATGACCAAATTCGAGCAGATGCAGCCGGGCGAGGTGCAGTCCGCGCAGACGCCGGTGATACGGCAGGGGCTTTCGCCGGGGAAGCGCTGCGCGTTCATCGGCGCGGCGATATGGCGCGTGCGCTCGATTGCCGCCTCTACGTTCGGACAGAGTTTATTCATGCTGACGGCGACGACGACCTTTTTCGGCCCGTAGATCAGCGCGGCGACGCGGTTGCCGTTGCCGTCAAGGTTGACGAGGCAGCCGTCCTCTGTCAGCGCGTTCGCGCTCATGAGAAACACGTCGACATTTAGGCAGCGGTGCATCACTTCGTCCGGCGTTTCGTCCGACCGTTCGCGGTCGAAGCACGGCTGCTTGCGCTCGCGCAGCGCGTCCAAAACGCCAAGCTGCGCCATCGTCAGCGTGCCGCCCCAGCCGACCGTTGCGTCCGGCGCGATCTGTGCGAGAATCGCCTCGCGCGCTGACTTCGCCGTCGGACAATATTCGGCGGTGAAGCGGCGGCGCGCCAGCGCTTTCATGACGGTCTGCGCCGCCTTTTCATACTGCATTTGTTTCGGTGTCGGCATGGTTGTTCCTCCCTTGCGGTTTTCAGAATAATCGGGCGGGACGATGTGGGCATCGTCCCCTACTGTAGGGAACGCATTTATGCGTTCCGTTCGGAAGGGATAAATCCCTTCCCTACGAAAAGGTTATCAATAGACTTCAAACTGCGCTTTATACAGCGCGGCGTAAGCGCCGTTTTGCGCCATCAAATCCTCATGCCGCCCCTGCTCGACCACGCTGCCGTTTTGCACGACCAAAATCGTATCGGCGTGGCGGATCGTAGACAGGCGGTGCGCGATGACAAAGCACGTTCTGCCGCGCATCAGTTCGCGCATCGTGCGCTGGATCTTCTTTTCCGTCTGCGTATCGACGTTGCTCGTCGCCTCGTCCAAAATCAGCATTTTGGAATCCGCAAGCATGGCGCGCGCAATGGTGAGCATCTGCTTTTGCCCCTTGGAAACGTTCGTGCCGCCTTCGTCCAGCACCGTGTCGTATCCCTGCGGCAGACGGCGGATAAAGCCGTCGATGCCTGCTGCCTTTGCCGCGTGAATGACATCCTCACGCGAAGCGTGGTCGCTGCCGTAGGCAATGTTCTCCGCCACCGTGCCGTGGAAGAGCCACGTCTCCTGCAGCACCATCGTATAGGCGCGGCGCAGACTGTCACGCTGCACGCGGTAGATATCGCTGCCGTCCACGGTGATCGCGCCGCTTTGGATATCGTAAAAGCGCATCAAAAGATTGATGATCGTCGTCTTGCCTGCGCCGGTCGGTCCGACGATCGCCACGAGCGAGCCGGGCACAGCGGAAAGCGAAAGATCACGCAGCACGACCTGTTCGGGATCGTAGCCGAAGCTGACGTTTTGCAGCCGCACGTCGCCCTGCACGTCGGCAAGCGCCGCGGCTTCCGGCGCGTCGGCAGCTTCCGGCGCTTCGTCGAGCAGCGCGAAAACGCGCTCCGCCGCTGCCGCCGCCGACTGCAGATCACCGACGATATTGCCAAGTTCACCGATTGGACCGGTGAATTTGCGCGAGTACTGAATAAACGCCGAAATATCACCGAGTTTTGCCCGTCCCGCAAGCAGAAGCAGTCCGCCGAAAAGACTGACGAGCGTGAGCGAAAGGTTGTTGATGAAGTTCATGCCCGTGCCGATGACGCAGCCGCTTCGCTCGGCGGTAAAGACCGCGTCGGACGCTGTTTTGTTGACGTCGGCAAAGCCGGCGATCACGGCCTCTTCTTGCCCGTAGGCGCGTGTGGTGCGCTGACCGCCGATCATCTCCTCGGCATAGCCGTTCATCTCGCCGAGACAGCGGCTCCGCTTGCGAAACAGCGGACGCACGCGCACGTTGCGCCAGCGTGTGAACAGCACCGTCAGCGGCACGGTCACGAGAAATACCAGCGCGAGTTTCGGCAGGATGGAGAGCATCATGAGCAGCGAGATCGCCAGCGTGAACAGACTGGTGAACACGCTCAGAATATCGGTGGAAAGGGAGTTCGTCACCGTGTCCACATCGTAGGAGATCACGCTCAGAATATCGCCCGTCTGCCGTTCGTCGAAGTAGCGTACCGGCAGCGAAAGCAGATGGCGGAAGATGTCGCGCCGCAGACCGTAGGCGACGTCGCGGCTGATTTTCAGCGTCAGTCTGGCTACGAGATAACTCAGCAGCGACGAAAGCAGATACAGCGCCGCCATGACCGCACAAAGCACGGCAACGTGCCGCAATTCCTCCGGCAGCATATCGAAATGGATCGCATCGATGGCAAGGCCCGAAAGCTTCGGACCGGCAAGCGAGCAGAGGTTGCAAAGCAGCATGAGAAACAGCGCGAGGACGATCCTGCCCCTGCGGACGCCGAGATACTGCCACAGCCGTTTCAGCGTTTTTCCAATTGGCTGGGTGGGGCGGCGGCGCTCTTCACGGAAGGAATTGATATTCGACATATCGCCCATTCTAGCCAAGGGACGCCACCCCCTCTCCGACGAGTTCCATTTGCGCTTCGGCGATCTCACGGTAGGCGGCGCACGACGCCATCAGCTCGTCGTGCGTGCCCTGACCGATGACCTTGCCGCCGTCCAGCATCAAGATGCAGTCGGCGTGGCGGATCGAACTGATCCGCTGGGCGATGATGAACTTCACGGCGTCACGGCACGATTCGGAAAGTGCCTTGCGCAGCGCGGCGTCGGTGCGATAGTCCAGCGCCGAGGAGGCGTCGTCCAAGATGAGAATATCGGGATTGGCGGCGACAGCGCGCGCGATGAGCAGCCGCTGCTTCTGACCGCCGGAGAGGTTGTTGCCGCTCTTTGTCAAGGGCGCGTCCAAGCCGCCTTCTTTTTCGTTTATAAAGTCCGTCGCCTGT
>JAFSXE010000015.1 GCA_017444195.1 Oscillospiraceae bacterium | reverse complement strand
GCGTCAGACTCCGACTCTGAAGGTCGCAGGTTCGACTCCTGTCGGGCGTACCAAAAAAAGCACCGTTCTTTGGGCGGCGCAGATTAAGGTAAGGGGAGTCGAACCCCTACCGGTTTGCAGCGGCGGATTTCCGCCGATACTGCGTCAAAGCCCTTGAGAATACACAGAGTATTCACTGCGGACTTTTCCTTGTCTCAACGAAAATCCGCTCGCTGAAAACTGCTTTGCACCTGAGAGCGAGGGATTTTCGAGGGATTTTCGACACGCGAAATGCAGACGGGCTGACGCCCGTCAAATGACAAGGGGTGAAAAGCGCCAAAAAGACCCGCTCTCAGGCGGCAGGTGTTCGGCTCCCCTTACCTTAAGGAGGATAAACATGGCAAAGGTACTACTTCTCAACGGCAGCCCGAAGAAAAACGGCTGCACGGCGGCGGCGCTGGACGAGGTGCGAAAGACGCTGGAAGCCGATGGCGTGGAAACGGAGATAATCCACGTCGGCAATCAGGCAATTCGCGGCTGCGTTGCGTGCAACGCCTGCCGCAAAAATGGCAAATGCATCGTCGATGATTTGGTGAACGAGGTTGCGCCGAAGTTCGAGCAGGCGGACGGACTTGTTGTGGGCAGCCCGGTCTACTACGGATCGCCGAACGGCACGCTGCTTTCGTTTTTGGATCGGCTGTTTTACAGCACACCGTTTTCCAAACACATGAAGGTCGGCGCGGCGGTCGTCAGCTGCCGCCGCGGCGGCAATACGGCGTCGTTCGACGTGCTGAACAAGTATTTCACGATCAGCGCAATGCCGGTGGCGTCCTCGACGTACTGGAATCAAGTCCACGGTTTTACCGCTGACGACGTGAAAAAAGACCTGGAAGGACTGCAGATCATGCGCAATCTCGGAAAGAACATGGCGTTTTTGATTCGGGCGATTGCGAAGGAAAAAGAAAACGGACTTCCGGAGATGGAGCGTACCTGCTTTACCAGTTTCTCGGACGGGAAATAAGACAAAAATCCCACGACTCAGTCGTGGGATTTTTGTCTTATTTATTTGCTCAGCGATTCGAACGTGCGGCTCGGGCGGAGCGCAAGGATCACGCCCTGGCGCGGCAGCTTGGCAATCGTGGAGTTGAAACTCTTAATCGAAATGCCGGAATCGGTGTAATGCAAAACCGAATCACCTTCCAGAACGATATCGACCTGCATTTCTTCAGGCTCGCTGTACGTGCCGCCGACGGAAATGAACACGTCGCCGGGCAGGTAGTTCTCTTGGCTGATCTCATGCAGACGGTTCAAACTGTCATCCAGCAAATCCTCAGCGTTGTGGATCACACGCTTGCCGATGAGATGCATCGGGATCATCATGTTCCAAATTGCTTCGGTATCGGCGCTCTTTTCCTTCAGCGTGAAGAACTGAATACCCTTGATCTTTGTCTGATCGAAAAGCAGATCTTCCAGTTCCGTCATCGTTTTCGGCAGGTTCAGTTCGATGCCGAATGCATCGCGATAGAACTCGTTGGCGGAGTCAACGTCGTTGAACGTGCCATTCTGCGCAGCATTGGCGGCGTCGCTGAGTTTTGCCAAATTTGCTTCACTCATCGGACCGTAGCCGACCGTCAAAGTGAAGGTGCGCGTGGGAAGCGTGTCAAGGTAGCCGGACGGAACAACGATCTCATCGCCGATGTTCTTCTTGCCGACGTTGAACGTGTACGAAACGCTGACGGACTGACCGGCGGGAACGTTCAGGTTCCAAGTGATCACGCCGTTCTTTTCCGTGCCGCCCTCGGAGCAGGAAACAAACTTCGTGCCGGCGGGGATCGTTTCAGTCAGGGTGATATTTGTGTAATCGACCGCATTCTTGTTATCGTAACTGAGCGCGGTTTTTTCCAGTTGACGGCTGTTGGCAATCGTTTCGGTAACGGTTACATCGCTTTCGGGCAGCACAGCGTCAAACGTGCTCTGCTCGGCAGACTTATACACGCCCATATACGGGTGGCTGAACCGCGTTGCCGCAGCAAACGTTACGTAGTGATTTGCCATTTTTTCGTGCAGCAGCGGACGAACGATGGCAAAACTCTCACCGCCGTCGGCGTAGCCGAGGCGGAACGTGGGAAGATTCTTCGGGTTTCTGCCCTTATAGCAGGTTGTATCCAACGTTGCGACAACAATGGCGCCTTCGGGCTCCAAATTCTGCTCGCCGGTTTCGTTGTTGTTTTTGCCGCCGAGATACGGCCAGCAGTGCACCATGTACTGTTTGCCGTCGCCGAAGCAGTCGCCGAGATACATCATGATATGACCGGGGGTGACCATGATATCACCCGGCTGGAGCAGTTCGCGGTATTCTTTCAGCGCATCTTCCAGATTGCCGGGATTCTTTGCCTTGGCATTGTAGAGATAGACCAACGTATTGGGATCATCGAGTTTACTCAGATAATTCGGACCGTCGGAGCCGGATTCCGCCCAGAAGCCCGGGCCGCCGTAGGTTTCAAACGCTTCACCCGAGCCATCGGCAGCGGTGTTGAAGGTGTTGTAGTACACGTCGTAAGCATAACCGGAGCACTGATTGAAATATTGCAGATCTGCACCGACCTGTTCGGGCGGCATCCGCAGCGTGCGCGTATAGCCGCCGGCACGGCTGCCGATATAAATCGCCTGGGAGGCGGATTCATATTGCGTGTTGGGATTCTGATAGAAGTAGGCAAGTGCCGTCTGCACAACGACCTGCTGGAGCATCTCCAGCCCATAATTCGGATCGTCGAGCAGTTCTTTTACGGTCTTGGTGCAAAGCTCGGGATAGGCCGCTTTGACTGTTTCGGAAACCTGTGTCGGTGCCGGAACGACGCCTTCGCTGCCGCCGCAGGCGACGAGCGAGAACAGCATCACAAAAAGCAGGAGAAGAGAAAGAATGCGTTTCATGATTACACCTCATTTTTCTGTTTGCGGCAGATAAAATCCTGCCGCCTGTCTTAATGAAGACATTATACTGCGGAAAGAAACCAAACGCAAGAAAAAATTATGCCATGACGGGACGCAGGGTAACGCACAGACTCTGGGGGAGCAATCGCCCGATACTCGGCTCAAATTCACAGACGACCGCACCGTTAGCGGTATAGCGAAGCACCTTGTTTTTGCCGAGATAAATGTCGATCTCGATACTTTCTTTTGTCGGAACTTCCTCACCGGTGGCGGGTCCGAACGAAAGGAACACGTCACCCGGCTGATAGAACGATTCCAAAATCTCCAAGGTACGCAGGTGTGAGTCGTTTTGGCGGTCCTTTTCGTCCAGGCAGACGTAGCGACCGGAAAGATGACGCGGAAGTTCCATGCGCTCCAAATAGGCGTCCTTCTCCGAAAGTGTTTTCGGCAGGAGCATGGGGAAGACTTCGCCCGTTTCTTCGTTCTTCATATCACGGCGCGTAAAGCGAAGCGCGAGATAGTCGGCAATCGTCTTCGGCAGATTGATCTCGATGCCGAGTACTTCCCGATAGAAGCGATTGACGAAATCCAAATCCTCAAACGCGTCCTTCGCATAGAAAACCTTCAGCGCGGCAAGCTTTGCTTTTTGCGCATCGCTCAAATTGTCCTTGCCGATTTTTTGGCGGAAAGTGCGCGTCGGAATCCGGTCAACCGTGCCGGCGTCAAAGGTAACAAACGAACCGCAGGGCGCATCGACCTGCACGGTGTAGGTCACGGAAACGCGCTGACCGGCAGGCACACGGATCGTCCAGGTGATGGCGCCGTTTTCCGCAACGCCGCCGTCGGAGAAGGAGAGAAGTTTCGCTCCGACAGGGATCGGCTCGGTGATTTTCAGTTTTTCATAGTCGCTGCCGCTGTTGTTTGCCACGGTTTCGCGGAGCGTAACGGTTTGATTCGGCAGCAAATGTTCGTAGATGCTGATACCGTCCAGCGCTTTGTAGATCGCCATGCGCGGATAGGCAAGCCGCGAGATCACGGCGGGCGACGGACGGTTTTGCTGCATATTTTTCGCAATCAGCGGACGCAGAAGCGCCCAGCGTGAAGCAATTTTCTGCTTTTCGTTCAGCAGACACTTCGGCTCAAAGGGAACGCGTTCCTCTTTTTCCCACAGATCGTAAGCGGGCTGAATGTGCGCCGCGCCAAACGGTTCCGTCTTTTGCTCGCCGGTATCCATGCGAAGCGATCCGCCGCAATACGGCCAGCAGTGAATAGCATACTCCTTGCCATCGCCGAAGCAGTCGCCGAGGTACAGCATAATGTGCTCCCGTGTGGCGAGAATATCGCCCGGCTGCCGTTTTTCCTTGAAGGCGCGGATTGCCGCGTTGCGGTCGGTATAGCCGCGGTCGCCAAACGTGCCGTCCGTATTTGCGTCGTAAAGAACGATGACCTGCTCGGGACATTCCATATTTCCGAGAAAGACATATTCGCTTCCGTCGCCGATTGGGCGGTAAGTGCTGCTGTAGGTTTTTTCGCCGCCGAGCGTCCGATAGCCGAACGTGTTCCAGTAGACGTTATAGACGAATTCGGAGCATTGCGCGAACATGCGCTGATCCGGCATGGCGTATTCGGGCGATACTTCGCGTGTGCGGCGCATGCCGCGGCCGTTGCCGGTGAGTTTGGTCACGCGCGTGCCCTTGTCCGTGCCGGGGTTGGTATCCTTGCGGCTGTTGGATTCGTACTGCACATTGGGGTTTTTGTCGTAAAACGCCAATGCGGTCGAAACCAGCATCTGCTGCAAGCGCGAAAGCCCGACTTCGGGATCGGCAAGCAACTGCCCGACGGTATAGTTGGAGAGATCTTTCATTTTATATTCTCCTCTGTAATTGATACCAATTATTATATACTGCATGGCGATGCTTTTCAAGAAAAAATGGGCGCACGCCGCAAAATGCGGCGTACGCCCGGAGGGGAGGGGTATCAGCGATCGTCAATAGGAACGTACGGCTGGTTGATTTTAAGCGCACGATAGGCAGGACGCATGATGCGATGCGCGGTCAGCGCCTCTTCCATGCGGTGTGCGCACCAACCGGCAGTCCGCGCCAGCGCAAACAGCGGCGTGAAGAGTTCGGAGGGAATATTCAGCATATCGTAAACGAGCCCGGAATAGAGATCGACGTTGGCACAGATCGGCACGTCCAAGCCCTTGCGCTCGGCAACGAGTTTCGTACCGATGCGAGCAATGCTTTCCAAAAGTTCCAGATCGGCAAGCCGACCTTTCTGCCCGGCGACGGTGCGCGCATAGGTGCGAATAGCTTCGGCGCGCGGATCGGAAAGCGTGTAGACGGCATGCCCGATGCCGTAGATTTTGCCGGAATGGTCGCCCGCCGTGCCGTCCAGCAGCTGACCGAGATACGCTTGCAGCGCCTCATCCGAAGGTGCGTCGCCCACGTCCTGCTTGACGAATCGGAACATTTCCATCACTTTGGCGTTGGCGCCGCCGTGAAGCGGACCTTTCAGCGAGCCGACCGCCGCAGCAATCGCGCTGTAGGTGTCGGTGCCGGTGGAGCTGACGGCGCGGCAGACGAAGGTGGAGTTGTTGCCGCCGCCGTGCTCGGCGTGGATCGTCAGCATCAGATCCAGCAGTTTTGCCTCGGCGTCGTCATACTCCTTATCGGCCCGCGCCATACGGAGGAAGTTTTCCGCGGCAGAAAGTTCCGGCTTCGGGTTATGGATGTGCAGCGATTTTCCCTGGATATAGTATTTCATGATCGCGTAAGAATTCGCCACGATCGCCGGCATCCGCGCTACGATTTCAATGCTCTGGCGCATGAGGTTTTCCGGCGAAATATCATCGGGGTTGCTGTCATAGGCATACAGTCCGATCACGCCCTTGGCGATCTGATTCATAATATTGGCGGAAGGCGCTTTGAAAATGACGTCCTCCTGAAAGCCGGTCGGCAGCGCGCGCGTTTCCGCGAGCATCTGCTGGAACTGCGCAAACTGCGCCTTAGTCGGGAGTTTGCCCATGAGCAGCAGATAGACGACCTCTTCATAGCTGAACGTACCTGCCGCCTGGTGTGCGGCAATAATGCTTTCCACGTCGATGCCGCGGTAATAGAGTTGACCGGGCATCGGGATTCGCTCGCCGTCCAGCATGGAGTAGCCCTGCACCGAGCCAATGCCGGTGATGCCGGCAAGCACGCCGGTGCCGTCCAAATTGCGCAGTCCGCGCTTGATGACCATGCTGTTGGCGGATTTGGCGTTGGCTTGCTCCATTTGCGCTATCTGCTCTTGCAGCAGCAGTAAATATTCACGATAGAAATCCGAATGCTTTTTCATAGGATCTCCTCCCGAATGCGTTATCAGCATTATACGCCCAAAAGAAACATTTTGCAAGTCTATTTTTCAATTCGTGCAAAATCGATAAGAACGAACGGATAGAATTGTTAAATTTTGCAATTTTGATAAAATCAATATGCAAATACTTGCAACGAGCGGATTTCTGTGCCATAATGAGCCTAAGAAAAGAAAGCAGGTGAAGCAGATGGTTTTGCATCAAGAGAACGCTGTTTGGCGCAAGGGCGCCTATGTCTGCGAAAAGCTTGCGCCGGATGCGCTGCGCAGCGGTCGCAAAAAGACGATTGCATACCGCATTTTGCAGGCGCATCACGTGGGTGAAAGTGCAGATATGCTGCATCTTCGCTTTGATAGCTTGATTTCGCACGACATTACCTATGTCGGTATTATTCAGACGGCAGTTGCCAGCGGTATGCACGCATTTCCCGTTCCGTATGTGCTGACGAACTGCCACAACAGTCTTTGCGCCGTCGGCGGCACGATCAACGAGGACGATCATATTTTCGGCTTGTCCGCGGCGCAGAAATTCGGCGGTATTTACGTTCCGGCAAACCAGGCGGTCATCCATCAATACGCGCGCGAGACGATGGCAGGCTGCGGCAGAATGATTCTCGGATCGGACAGCCATACGCGCTACGGCGCGCTCGGCACGATGGGCGTCGGCGAGGGTGGACCGGAACTGGTCAAGCAGCTGCTGCGCCACACCTACGATCTTGCCGCGCCGGAGGTCGTGCTGGTCTATCTCAAAGGCAAACCGCGCCGCGGCGTCGGTCCGCACGACGTTGCGATAGCGCTCTGCGGCGAGGTCTATCAAAACGGCTTTGTCAAAAATCGCATTTTGGAGTTTGCCGGTCCGGGCGTTGCCGATTTGCCGATGGATTACCGTATCGGCATCGACGTGATGACGACGGAAACAGCGTGTCTCAGTTCGATCTGGCAGACCGATGAAAAGGTGCGCGACTATCTGACGCTGCACGGCAGACCGGAAACGTATTGCTCCCTGTCGCCGGAGGACGGCGCGTGCTATGACCGCGTGATCGAACTGGATCTTTCCGAAATCGAGCCGATGATCGCGCTGCCGTTCCACCCGTCCGAGGCAGTTTCGATCCGCGTGTTTCGTGAAAATGCGGCGGATCTGCTCCGCGAAACAGAAAAACGGGCAGCGGCACAGTTCGGCGGCAAGGTATCACTGCATCTGACGGACAAGCTGGAAAACGGCAAACTGCGCGTCGATCAGGGCATTATCGCCGGATGCGCCGGCGGTATGTACGATAATATTGCCGAAGCGGCTGCCATTTTGAAAGGCGGCAGCGTCGGCAGCGGCTACTTCTCGCTTTCGGTCTATCCGCCGAGCATGCCCGTGCAGATGGAGCTTCTGCAAAACGGGGTGCAGCAGCAGCTTATGGCGGCAGGCGCGGTGTTCAAGCCGTGCTTCTGCGGACCGTGCTTCGGCGCGGGAGACGTGCCGGGCAACAGCGCGTTTTCCATTCGTCATACCACGCGCAATTTCCCGAACCGCGAGGGCTCCCGCCCTGCGGACGGGCAGCTTTCCGCCGTGGCACTGATGGATGCAAGAAGCATTGCCGCAACGGCGAGAAACGGCGGCGTGCTGACGGCGGCGACGGAAGTGGATTACGACGTGCCGACAGCAACGCGTACCTTTGACGACAGCGCTTACCGTGCCAGAGTCTATACCGGCTTCGGCAATCCGAAACCGGAACAGTCGCTGCGCTATGGACCGAATATCACGCCGTGGCCGGAGATTGCACCGCTGGGCGAAAATCTGCTGGTTGAGCTTGCTGCCGTGATTCACGACCCCGTGACGACGACCGACGAACTGATCCCATCCGGCGAAACGTCTTCCTATCGCTCCAATCCGCGCAAACTTGCCGAATTTGCGCTTTCGCGCCGCGTGCCGGACTATGTGCCGCGCGCCAAAGCGATTGCGGCGCGTGAACAGCGTCGGAGAGACGGAGACAGCGAGCTGGAAGCGGTGCTGGATCTTGTCGGCGACGGTGCGGCGTTAGTTCAAACGACGCAGTTCGGCTCGGCGATCTTCGCACGCAAACCCGGCGACGGCTCGGCGCGCGAGCAGGCGGCGTCCTGCCAGCGCGTTTTGGGCGGCTGCGCGAATTTCTGCTATGAATTTGCCACCAAGCGCTATCGCTCCAACTGCATCAACTGGGGCATTCTGCCGTTTACCATCGACAACGGCACGCCGTTTGACTATGCGGCAGGGGATTACATCTATTTGCCGAATATCCGCGCCGCGCTGAAAGATGGACAGACGAGTCTGACCGCCAAAGTGATTCACGGCGGCAGCGTGTCGGAACTGACCGTGCATTTGGACGGCTTGACCGATGAAGATCGGCAGATTCTGCTCGACGGCTGCTTGATGAATTATTACGCGGCACAGGAGGCACAGCGATGATCACAATGAAAAACCCCATCGTCGAGATGGATGGGGATGAGATGACGCGCGTCATCTGGCAGAAGATCAAAGACGAACTGCTGCGTCCCTATCTCGAGTTGCAAACCGAATACTATGATCTCGGTTTGCCCAACCGCGAGGCGACCGGCGACCGCGTGACTGCTGACGCTGCCGAGGCGGTGAAGCGGCTGGGCGTCGGCGTCAAGTGTGCGACGATCACCCCCAACGCCGACCGCGTGAAAGAATACGGACTTACGCAGATGTGGAAAAGTCCGAACGGTACGATCCGCGCGATTTTGGACGGTACGGTGTTCCGTGCGCCGATTCTCACACCGGCGATCCGCCCGTATATCCCGACGTGGCGAAAACCGATCACGATCGCGCGCCACGCATTCGGTGACATCTATAGAGCGACGGAATACCGCGTGGAAGAAGCGGGAAAAGCGGAGCTGGTGTTTACCGGCGCGGACGGTAAAGAGCGTTCACGTCAGATCATTTACGATTTTCCCGGCAAAGGCGTTTTGCAGGGACAGTTCAATCGGGACGATTCAATTCGCTCGTTTGCCCATGCCTGCTTCCGCTACGCGCTGAGCGTCGGGCAGGATCTGTGGTTTTCCGCGAAGGATACGATCTCCAAGCAGTATGACGGACAGTTCAAGCGCATATTTGAAGAACTTTACGAGCAGGAATACCGCGCCGCATTTGAAAAAGCAGGACTGCGGTATCGGTATCTTCTGATCGACAGCGCGGCGGCAGGGATCATTCGTTCCGAGGGCGGTTTTATCTGGGCATGCAAAAACTACGACGGCGACGTGATGAGCGATCTCGTTTCCGCGGCGTTCGGCAGTATCGCCATGATGACGAGTGTGCTCGTTTCGCCGGACGGTATGTTTGAATACGAAGCGGCGCACGGAACGGTGCAGGATCAGTATTATAGGCATCTGCGCGGAGAGCGCACGTCGGTCAACCCGATCGCGACGATCTACGCTTGGACAGGCGCGCTTCGCAAACGCGGCGAATTGGACGGCACGCCGGCACTTGGCGCGTTTGCCGACCGGTTGGAAAAGGCGTGCTTGCAGACAGTCGAGGACGGCGTGATGACAGACGACCTCGCGGCGTTGCAGGACGGCGTTTCCGGTGTGGATACGGACACATTTTTAGCGGCGATCCGAGAGAGAATAGGATAAGAAAAAACTCCGAATAAACTCGGAGTTTTTTCTTATCCTATTCGGTTGTCCGTGTTAGAAAATGGTAACGGAAGTGCCCGGCGTGACGGTTTGCAGGATTGTGATCATATCCTCCTCGGAAACGGCGACACAGCCGCCGGTCGGTGTGTCGGGCGTCTTCCAGCAGTGCAGGAAG